>JAJSAJ010000860.1 GCA_024274855.1 Planctomycetota bacterium
CATGTCCCGCTCGGCAAGCGGGACCTACCTGGACCACATTACGATCAAGGCCCCTTCGTAGTCGTACCAGTCGCGGCTGCGGGTGGGATCGACGAGAACGGGAATGTTAGTTTCCCTTGCTCGGCTCGTGAGGGACCGCAGTAGCCGGTTCGTGCAGACGCCCTTGCCGTAGTCCTGGATGAGCAGAGCGTCGCCAAGTGGACAGGACGCCAGATAGGCAACCGCGTCGCCGGTGATCTGGGACGTGATTTCGTAATCGAACCGGTCGGGACGCAACTGGCCGCGGACGATGAAACGGTTCTTGGTTGTCGTCGGACGATTCTTGGCTACCCACAGATGGGGCGTCACGTCGTGTTCCTTCAGCAGCGTTTGCACTTGACTTCCGGGCACATCTGATCCAACGACGCCCGCAAGCGTCACTTCCGCCCTCAGCGAACTGGCGATCATGGCGACAGAGGCTACGCCGTCCGGATGCGCATTCGCCTGGAGGGTTTGAAACTTCTGCTACTCAATAAGGAACCATCGCTGTTCGACTGAACGGCATATTTTTTCGACCAAGCACTTACTGTTCAGCGAACAGAGTTGCTCCTGCTCGAATCCAAACGGGCGACGCTCACAGCGGAAGGGGGGCAGATCGCGTTTCAGCTCGACCGCATCCGATCGATTATTACTGCCTGCCCCATTGCCAACGGAAACGTGTTTCAGTTGCGAGGCGAATTCTGGCAACTGTCATTCGACGGAACGACGAAGTTTCTGAAGGACTCTGTTGGTATGGGCTACATTGCTCGATTGCTCAGGGAACCGAAAAGGGATATTCCAGCGATCACTCTGCTGGCCGCCCGAGTCGGGATTGATCCCCTGGTCGCCAGTGGTTCATCCGGGGAGATTCTGGACGACGAGGCACGTGAGAAATACGCCGAGCGTTACCGAGTGCTGCTGGAAGATCTGGCCGAGGCGAGAGACAACAACGACCTTGGCCCAATCGAGAAGTTGGAAAATGAGATGGAAGCCCTGACGAACGAGTTGGCGAGCGCTACCAGTCTTGGGGGCCGGTCCCGGCAGAAGTCCGATATCGAGAAGGTACGCCAGTCAGTCTCAATGGCCCTCTCCCGCGACATCGAGAGGATCACCAAACGCCACGAGACGCTCGGCCGCCATCTGGACGCGGCTATCAATTCCGGTCTGACCTTCCGCTACGGCCCACAACGCGAGACCGACTGGTTGACATGAGGCTGCGGATTGGGCACACCCGAACTGCAACGGTGTCTGGCCTTGGCTGGTGCGGGGCTCCAGCAAGCACCGCCCGAGTCACCGCCCACGTGGCCACACGTTCGCCCGTGTGGCATCCGTGGGTAGAACTCGCCTCCGCGGTCCCGTTCGCCCAGACTATCGCGACGTTGGCACGGTGCCAGCCACACCAATGCGGCAAGCAGAATAGCGTGAACTGGCTTCATTGAGAATCAACTCCTCGGATGTCGGTTCCCACCAATTGCAGGCCCATTGCATGTTGCATTGCCTATGGCGGCGTGTACTTCAAAATATAGGACGTCGTGCCCGAGAGTCCTTCGAATTGCGTGCCGGAGGGGGCGTAGAGATAGGCCGGCTGGCCGTCGATCATCAACACCTGCGGACGTTCGAATTTATCTTGTCGTCCGTAATAGCGACGTGGCTTGCCGAGGTAATCCTTCGGCAAGTACTCCCGAACAAGGTGGAACCCTCTTTCCCGATGTGGAAAGCTCTGACCATCATCGGACGACCACAGGATTCCCCCGCCCTTTTCAAGCAGGCCGTGATTGTCGGTCGTCAGCAGGTGAATATGTCCGTTCCACTGGAATACATACCCGTCCTCAATGCGGAGTCTGTTGTTGGTGACCGGTTCTTGCTGGTGAACGTAGGGACCTTCCAGTTTCTCCGCGATCGCCAGTCCCATCTTTGCATGAGCTGATTTGTAGTAGAGGAAGTATCGTCCGTCAGGTGCCTTGAGAAAGGCGGGATTGACCACCCCATTCGATGCGAGATACGTCCAGTGTTTCGGGTCCTCCGACGGGCTCAACACCAGTCCGTCCCCGCCGACCTTCTTCCACGGACCACTTGGAGACTCGGCAATCGCCATGCCGATCCGCTGCGTGGAGGGGTGAGCCCCCATCCCCTTCGTGACCCCGATTGGATTTGCGACGTATAGGAGCACGTCTTCTCCGTCGATTCGCTTGATGAGAGGATTGCACGGAGCGTAGCGGTCCCAAGTATTTTCCCCGGTGCCCTTCAGCGCGACGTCAGAGAACTTGAAAGGGCCTTCGGGGGAACCGCCGACATAGTGGGCGATTTCGGAGTCATGCCTCCAGCCGCGATCGAATGGTTCGTTGCTCGGCCAGCGCGCGACGAACAGATGGACCTTTCCGTCGTCGCTGATCACCGGCGAGGAGCCCCAAACATGATAGCCCGGCGAGTGGACCGCCATGCCTACCCACGAAAGACGATCGGCGAACGAGGACGAGGGAATCGCCGCCTCCCCGGGTTCCGTTTCCGCGGCCGTGATGCATTGCGGCGAACTCGGCAATGGGCATATCAGCACGAGAAAGAATGCGCCCAAGACCCCACGGCTACCGTGCGATTTCATCGCTGCTTCTCCTGTCAGCATTCATGGCCGATCTTTCTTATATGGCAGAGCTATTTGACCTCGATGGCTTCGAAGGCGGCAAAATTGCGAATTCGGGGTTCGGCGATTGCTTTGGAAATCACCAGCCGCAATTGGACCGTGGTTACCGGTGCAATCGCCTGGATGCGTTTGTGGCCGATGCAGCTTCCGGTCGCGATCTCTTGCCACCGGGAGTTCACAAGAGCATCGACGTGAAATTCCCGGACTCGTTCCCCTTACCGAATCTCCTCTTGGAGGACAATCCGGTTCAATGTCTTCGCCGTATTAGGTTTCAACGTCAACTCAACTCCCGTTCCAGAGGCACTACCCGCGGGAGATTCGTAACGCCGGCGGATCGCATCTCCGAACTCGGCAACGATGTCTCGCTTGCCGTCGCCCCACCGAACCGCTTTCAGGCAATACGGATTCACGTCCGATTGCCATAGTCGGAACCCCGATTCGTGCGATGCGGTTAAGATGGCAAAGCGACCCCCAGGCGGCCTTGACCGCCCGGATCCACTGATCGGTATCCAGTTCTTTCGGGTTGAACTGGTTGACGTCCTGGACCGTTGCCGGCAACGCATCAGGTGGCTGCCTGCGTGTAACAATCCGCTCGGTTCCTGGAGCACAATCGTCGTTTTCTCAAACGCAGCGACGCCTTCGGCACGCGAGCACCATTATGCTATCGGTTAATTCAAAATGCCATCACTGTGACTTCGCTGTCTAGCCAATTTGTCAAGTTCAAGTACGCCGGACAAAAACTGCGGACACCTCCCATCTTGGAATCCAAAGACTAATCTGCTTTCAACACGAGGCTTGCGGGAGGAGTTTCGCCACAAGCCATAATGGAGCAGGTGTCGTCATGACCCACCGGGCGAAAGGTTTCATCTACCCGTCTCAACCGACGTGTTGACCGATTGGGCGGAGCCAACACCTGTCAACCCAAACGGGTGGGGAGACAGAGACAAGTGAGACTCGGG
>JAJSAJ010000861.1 GCA_024274855.1 Planctomycetota bacterium
TGGGACGCTCTGCCATCCGTGGGCCTACTTCCTCTTCTTATCCGTGGGACGCTCTGCCATCCGTGGGCCTACTTCCTCTTCTTATCCGTGGGACGCTCTGCCATCCGTGGGCCTACTTCCTCTTCTTATCCGTGGGACGCTTTGCCATCCGTAGGCCTACTTCCTCTTCTTATCCGTGGGACGCTCTGCCATCCGTGGGCCTACTTCCTCTTCTTATCCGTGGGACGCTCTGCCATCCGTGGGCCCTATTGCGTACGGCCGCAAGACGGAACAGCCAACAAGAACAAATCAACAAAAAACCGGTGCTGTTTCGCGGCAGATGCTCCCGGGCTATTATGATCCAAGTGGTAGGTCGCGTAGCCGTTCACGCCGCTGGGGTCTGACGCAATTTTCGGCGGAGAAAGCGTTTCTTTACGCGAACGCATTTTGTCGCCGAAAATGGGTCTGCCCCCTTGGAAGGGACGAATTAAGGTTAAGATGAAGGCTGGAATGGTTGTTTACCGTTGGTGGCACTCGGAAGGAAGGGAAACGATGACGAACTCGCTGACTGGTCATTTTCTGATTGCATCACCTCACTTGGCGGATACGAATTTTTATCGGAGCGTTGTGTTGATACTCCAACACGACTCGGAAGGCGCCTTGGGCGTTGTCCTGAATCGGCCGACCGACAAAACGATCGCCCAGATGTGGGAACTGCTGGACGAGGGGCCTTGCGACAACCAACAGCCGATTTACATCGGTGGTCCGGTAGCCGGGCCGCTGCTGGCCGTCCATACCGATGTGGACTACGGCGAAAACGAGGTGATTGACGACGTTTGCTTTTCGTCCAGCAAGCCGATCGTCACGCAGATCATCCAGGATTCCGTGCGCCCGTGCCGCCTGCTGCTCGGCTATGCCGGCTGGGGAAGTCAACAGCTGGACGACGAGCTGGAAGCGGGCGGTTGGCTAGTGCTGCCGGCCACGCGCGATCTGGTTTTCTCGGAAGCCGACGATCTGTGGCACCGTGTGGCCGACAAAGTTGGCATGGATATCTTGACATCCACGATCACTCCAAAGGTGATCCCGGACGATCCATCGATGAACTGACCGGCCGCTCGGCACTGCGACCTTCAAAGATCGTCAGGGTCTTGCGTTTCCAGGGGGTCAGACCCCAGCGGCGAGTGACGGCTACGTCGCATCGCGCTCTATCCAAGGGGTCAGACCCATTTTCGGCGACAAGATGCGTTCGCGTAAAGAGACGCCTTCTCCGCCGAAAATTGCGTCAGACCCCAGCCGCAAGACGGTTGCTAGACTGGTATGCGGCGGCCGTCAGGCCTATCCTGTCTGGTAACCGGGGCGGCGCCGTCGAGCCGCATCCCGGATCGGTTCCGCGAACTCACGAGGATTCCATGGGACGCTTGATCGCCATCGGTGATATTCACGGTTGCTCACAAGCAATTGAAACGTTGATCGAGGCGATCGCGCCCACCGAACAGGATACGATCGTGACCTTGGGTGATCTGATCGACCGGGGTCCGGACAGCCGCAATGTAGTTGAGCAATTGATGGCTCTGCAAAGCCGGTGCCGATTGATTCCGTTGCTTGGTAACCACGAGCTGATGTTGATTTCCGTCCTGGATGGCCTGGCACCGAGCCACCAGTGGCAAATGGCGGGCGGGATGCAGACGATCGCCAGCTATGGCGGCAGTGTCTCTCAGATTCCCGACTCGCATCTCGATTTCATTCGAGGGTTTCTGCCCTATCACGAGACCGACGAGTTTCTGTTTATCCATGCGAACTATCTGGCCGATCTGGACTTGGAGGAGCAGCCCGAGTACACGGCTTTTTGGGAACATCTTACGAACGTCATGCCGCCCCCTCACCGGTCCGGCAAGATTGCCGTCGTGGGCCATACGCCGCAGACGACCGGCGAGATTCTTGACACCGGGCACCTGATCTGTGTCGATACATGCTGCTTCGCCGGCGGTTGGCTGACTGCGTTGGATGTCCAGACTCGACAGACCTGGCAAGCGGATGTCTCGGGCGATCTGCGCGTGCGAGTTGAGAGTTGATTCAGGTAGCGTGCTGCGCCCGAAGAACGGATCAATAATAACTCCAGCATATCTCACCCAAAGGGCGTGAAAAGCCGACTTTCGGGAAGTGCTTGCATCAGCCGGCACATTTGGGATATAATCAAGGAATACCGGCCGCAGTGACATGCGGCAATGTTGCCTGCCTGTAGCAACGGTAACCGAACAGTGCTGATTTCAAGCCGACCCAGCGTTGCTACGCACATTCCAACCTAACCGCATTCCAAACCACTGCCGACTGGAGCCCCCTATGAGAACTAGCGAGTCGCGGTCGGTCCAGATATTCGTAAGACTATTTATTCTGGTAATGACCGGGACCGTCTGTTCGCCCATGCTGGCTGGTCCGGCAGATGACAATTCGCAGGGCGGCGCATCACACGTCGGCAAGGCCATTTTTCGATCGCCCGAGTCGATTGTTGTCACATCCGACGGCAAACGTGCGTATGTGACCGACCGAACGGCCGGTTGCGTCGTTGTCCTGGATGTCGCGGGCGGCAAGAAGATTGGCGAAGTCGCATTGGGTGGCGATCCTCGCGGATTGTGCCTTTCACCCGACGACCATACGCTCTACGTCGCTCGACGGTTGGGTGGCAGTGTAGCGATCATCGACACGGCAACTCGTAAGGTGCTCGCACAGGTTTCGGTGCCGCGGCGGCCGATTGCGGTGGCACTGGCCCCCAAAGGGCACCGGCTGTTCGTGACGACCGAGGATACGAATCGTATCTGGGTCTACGATTGCTCCGCCCAACCGCTCAAGCTGGTCCAAGAGATCCCGGCTGTTCGGGAGCCATCGAGTGTTTCGATCACGGCCGACGAGCGTTGGGTGGTCGTAACGAATCTGTTGCCGGACGGTGTCAGCACCGACCCGACGCTAAGTGCCGTGGTGACGGTAATCGACGGCAAGACGCTCAAACCGGCCGGCACCATCAAATTGCCGCCAGGTTCAACCGGTGTCTATGACGGTTGCGTCAGCCCGGACGGACGTTGGGCGTACGTGGTGCACAGTGTTGGACGTTTCACGTTGCCGATTACGCAATTAGAGCGTGGCTGGGTCAACACGACGGCACTTTCGGTTTTGGATTTGACCAAAAAGCAGCGTTTAGCAACGGTGTTGTTGGATATGTTAACGATGGGTGCCGCGGACCCACACGATGTAATCTGTTCGTCAGACGGCGGGACGTTATGGATCAGTCACTCGGGAACGCACGAGGTATCTGAGATTGACGTGGCTCGTCTCCATGCGTTGCTCGACGGCAAGGTACCTGCCGAATTGGCGTCTTTAAAAGACGGCAGCCTGCCCAATATCTGGGTTCGAATCCAGAAAGATCGGAAGTTGATCGCGGAATTAGAAAACGATTTGACGGCGTTGTACATCGCGGGGGTTATTCGGCGTACCAAATCGGGTGGGATGGGCCCGCGTGGTCTGGCCGTGTCTCCCGACTCGCATCAAGTCTTGATTGCAAACTACTTTAGCGGCAGCGTCGCGATTCTTCAGACGGACCAGTTTCGGATCCGCGGCACCCTGCCTTTGGGTGTGCAACCATCATCGACCAGCGAGCGTCGTGGAGAAATGGTGTTTCACGATGCAACCAAAGCGTTTCAGCGGTGGTATAGCTGTGCGACGTGCCATCCGAACGAAGGACGCGTCGACGCATTGAGTTGGGATTTTTTGCGAGACGGGATCGGAAACCCCAAAGATACCATCAATCTCGTTTACTTGGATCGAACGCCCCCGTTGAACCGTCGAGCAACACGGAAGACGGCGCGCGAGTGTGCTCGGACCGGCCTGACCGACGGGCATATGTTGGTCCCCACTTCGCAGGACGTCGACGATGTGCTGGCGTACCTGGTCGCGCTGCGGCCCGAGCCCAGCCCGTATTTGACGGCCGACGGCAAGCTTTCGAAAGAAGCCGTGCGAGGTAAAGCGATTTTCGAGGGGAAAGCAGAGTGTGCTCAGTGTCATCGTGGGCCGTATCATACCGATCTGAAAATGCATGATGTGGGCACACGAACGCAAACCGATTCCGATGGACGATACGATACGCCCGGTTTGATCGAGCTGTATCGAACCGCGCCCTATTTGCACGATGGCAGAGCGCATACGCTCCGTGACGTGCTGACTACCGATAATCCGGACGACCTGCACGGAAAAACGAGCGAACTTTCTGCGAGCGAATTGAATGACTTGACGGCCTTTCTGCGATCGTTATAAAGCGAGTGTGTGGCGCGGTCGGGTCGCAGACCCGGGCGAGCCGAGAGCGAGACACAGTATTTCCAGGGAGGCCGTTACCCCCCCACAAACAAAGAGACCCTATGTGAACCTTCCGGGGTTCAATACAGGGTGAGATCCAGCGACCTAGAGAACAGAAGAACGAGGCAGGGAACTCGCCTGGACCGGATGAGGCAAAGCGACGTGGTATCCCCTATCACGTACGTCAGTGGTCCAGCAAAGCACACCACCTGCCCATTTTGGCAAACTACGAAATCCAGACGAATTATAATAGATTCCAGCGGATGACGCCGAGGCGGCGTAGCCTCGGGCGTCGAGCGTCCGCGCACCGGAAGAGAACAGAGTTCCGGACCGACAGGAACCGGAAGTGTGTTGTCAGAAACCCCGATGCGTTTGGCCATTTTGCATGCCCTTCGGCACATTCAGCCGGGGCGGCAATGTCCGCTGGAACAGGTCCGTATGTTGGATGGGAACGATAGAGCGGCCCCGAAGGAAGCTCGAACAGTACTTCACTGTGGGCAATCAGGCCCAATGACAGAAGTCTGTTTGTGTTTCGATCGTTCTGGGTACCGGTCCGTTCCTGTAGTTTGTACGGTTTATGAGAAACCGTACGACATCAGGCATCAGTAACAGATTGAGGAGGTACACATGGCATCGCTGTTGACACCACGACGGGATTGTCACGTCTGTTCGTTAGGAGATGGCGTCTGCCGTGGCGAAGTCATCGTCGTCACCACGTCGTTGACTCGTGAGATTTTTGTCCGATGCGCTCCCGTCTGTCCGTCCGGTTCGGCCGCGGAACAGGCCGAGAAGTTTTATGCGTGCTTACCGCAGATGCTGGAGCAGGGCGGTGCGACGATGCAAGACGTCGTTCTTGAACGCGTTTTCTTCCGCGACATTCTCACCGATTTCGAGATGCTGACCAACGTGCGCAGCGAAGCCTATCGAGCGGCGGGGATCGCCGACGATCAGATGCCCGCACCCAGCTATATCAACCAACCGCCTTGCAAACCGGAACAGGCTTTAGAGTTCCAGATTCAAGCGTTACTTCCAAATGGCGATGGCCGATTACAGGTCGAATCGCGACCGGTGACGCCGCAAGGCGCGGCAACCAAGATCGTGACCATTGGCGATTATCGCCACCTGTATATTACGAATATCAACGGCATGGACGACCAGGCCGTGCTGCCGAAAAACTTTCGCCAGCAGTCGGACAACATGTTCCAACGATCGCTCGAGTTGCTGAAATTGCACGACACGACGTTTCCCGATGTCCTGCGGACCTGGTGCTATCTGGACGACATCGATCGCGATTACGACGAATTCAACCTGTCGCGAAACGAGTTCTTCGATCGAGAAAAGGTAATGCGACTGCCGGCCAGTACCGGTATCCGAGCCGGGTTGTATCCAGCAGGTTCGGGCTGCTCGTTCGATCTCTATTCGCTGCTGAACCCCGAAGGCGCGCAGATCGAGGTGATGCACACCCCGACGCTGAACGAAGCCGACGAGTATGGCTCGGCCTTCTCCCGAGGCATGAAGGTGGTTCTGCCCGAAAAAACCGTCCTCTACATCTCAGGCACGGCCAGTGTTGACGAACAGGGCGCGACCGTCCATCTGGACGACGAACGTAAGCAAATCGAGCGGATGCTGCTGAATGTCCAGGAACTACTGAGTCCGCACAATGCCACCTTTGACGATCTTGTCCAGGTGATCACGTATTTGAAATCCGCTAGTTATCATTCGACATTTGTCGATGCCTGGAAAGCACGTGGCCTGAACGACGCACCCAATACGTTTGTCGAAGCCGGCGTCTGCCGCCCCGATTTATTGTGCGAAATGGAAGCCATCGCAATCATTCCGACCTAGAATGGTATAGGCGTTTATCGGTCGTGGTAGGTCTAGCCGACGAGACGTGCGCTCCCACGGGACAAGCCCGTGGGGGGCGGGAACCCTGGACACGGTTTGCGACAGGGACCTTTCCGCACGGAAACCGCTAGCTGACGAGACTTGCGCTCCCACGGGACAAGCCCGCGGGGGGCGGGAACCCTGGACACGATTTGCGCCAGGGACCTTTGAGGACGGAAACCGCTAGACGGTGAGCGTTGCGCTCCCACGGGACAAGCCCGTGGGGAGGCGGCAGCGGTAAATGCGGGGGGGCGGCACTGCGGTAAATGCGAGCTTTGTACCGAGGAGAGTGGCCATGAACGGCATCCAACGGATCTTCGTCGGATGCGTCGCCCTATTGGCGGTCGCGTTTGTAAGCCCGGCGTGGGCCCAACTGTTCGGATCGAATTCGAACCGAGCACTCCGCCAACCACTCGCCAGACAGCAAGGGTTTTCCCAGTTCAAAGATGCGGGAACGCTCTCGGGAAGCGAACGTTATATTCGACGCAATCGCCGAGCGACCGATTTCGTCGGACCGGATCTTCGCGAGTTGCGACGATTCATCGGTGCGATCCAGGGGCGCGCCACGGGCCGAGTGGTTCCGATGACCCAATCGCTGCGTAAGCCGGCCGATCGATCGGCCAGTATGAACCAGCAACTAGCGCCCGCCGCGCGTGGCCAATTGTACAACCCGCGTCTGACACTCGGCTTTCAAGCACCCGCGGTTAATTCGACCGGTCAGGCGGCCCATCTTCAGGATGTGCTGGCCAGCTCGCCACACCTGAGCGCCAACCGGATCGAGGTGTCGCTGGAAGGGCGGACAGCCATCCTGCGGGGCGAGGTGCTCTCCGCAAAGGATCGCGACCTGGCTCAGATCCTGGCATCGTTCGAGCCGGGAATTTCGGCCGTTGATAACCAACTGCGGATCGTCCAGCGGTCCCGCGTGTCGGATCCGTTTGGCGCGCCACCGACCGGTGCCCGTCCAGATGCGTCTCCCCAAACCCCGTCGACCCCGTCAACCCCGTCTTCAACCCGGCCGGCAAAGGAGGTCTGGTTGCGTTTACCTCGGATGACGCCTGCGGACGCTCGGTAACGCCGGGGCGGCTGATCGGGGTCTCGAATTGCTGCGTCTGTTTCAATCGTTGCAGGAAACTCGGGGGAAGCGAAATGGAATCGGTACGCATCCGTTGTGGCTGCGTCTCTTGCGGATTCGCCTTGTCAGCTTGATAACCGGCTTGTTCGGTAGCGAAACCGCGTGCTTGTGTCGGACCGGCCGCCGGCGGGTATAGGTCCTTGGCCCCCCGCTTCACATCCAGTTTTGTGCGACCGCCGGTACCTGGCAACAGTTTTCGTCCGGCTTCGGACATGACAACACCGCCATTGCGTCCTTCAAAACGGACGATCAAGCTGATATTCTCGGTCGGCCCGCCCACTTCGCCCCACGGCAGCCAAATGCTGTAAGACGGACCAAGCTTCGACTGGCTACGATGCTCGGGCAACTGATCCGCCTTAAACACGTACTTCTTCCTGGGCTTCTGGTTGCTCGGGTCGTCGTTATCGGCATCGAACGCATAGATCGTCAGCGTGCCATCGGCTTCGATCGACCGCCCGTCCTCTTTACCGTAGAAGAAGACACGGCCACCAAAACCGCGAACCGGTTTTCTCCCGGACTGGTGAAGTATCGTATCAGACCAAAAGGCGACAACCCGCTCGGGTGCCTCCGTCGTTTCATCATCGTTGAGCCACGGGATTTCCGGCAGTTCGGGGTGCAGGTTCAATGGCGCACACCCGGGCGCAAAACAGGCCAAGCCGAGCACTGTAAGAAAGGCACTCCCGCACCACCCGCGTTGTCGACGTGTATTCATTGCAGATCAACTCGTTTCAACGATTCTTGCCAAGCGGCTCAACAATTCCGTCATGTTTCATTTTTCGTAACGCTTTAGCCGTCTGCAGTAGGATTTGTATCTCACTGCTGTTTTTTCGGTTGATCGACCCCAACGGCCTTGTGTCGTTGGTGAGCGAGGCTATTGAGCTAAGAGCAACATGTCACTCCCAAGCCCCCGCTCCCTCCCCGCCGCCAAAAGCGGCGGGGAGGGAGCGGGGAGGGGGACACGTCACCAGTCGCATTAGCTCACGAGACTTATTCACCCATGGGACAAGCCCA
>JAJSAJ010000862.1 GCA_024274855.1 Planctomycetota bacterium
AATGGACTCGCTCGGCGCCAATGTCCTCGTGTTGCCCAAGTCAGCGACACTCCAGGACTACTACTCGGCTGACATGCAGGAAGAGACGATTCCGGAAGAATACGTCATGCGGTTGACTATGTCCGATATCCAGGGCGTGGATAACTTGTCGCCAAAGCTCTGTGTCCCGGTGGACCTGGAGGGCAAGCAATTCGCGTTGACCGGAATACTTCCCAAGAGCGAGTTCCAGGCCAAGGCTGCTTGGGGCGGCGCGGGGATCTTCTCACGTCCCATCGGCTGTGGGGCCATTGACGTTGGCACCGATCCCAAGCCGGAAGACAAGAGTACGTTGGTACGCAAGCGGGTCATCAAAGATCTGGCAAGCAATGACATCCTGATCGGACCCGATGTGGCGGCCTTTTTGGACCTTAAGGAAGGTGATCCCTTGACGCTGTTGGGCGAGCCGTTTTCCGTGGTCGCCGTATTGCCTGAAACAGGCACAATCGATGACTCTCGAATCTTCGCGCACTTGCACACCGTACAGCGACTCTCGGGCAAGGGCGCCGTGGTCAACTGCATTGAAATCGTCGGTTGTTGCGAGGAGATTTCGGCCGGGTTGGTCGGCAACGTCAACAAACTGTTACCAGATGCCAAAGTCGTTACTGTCAAACAGGTGGTAGCGACGCAGCAGAACGTCAACCATATGATGGGGCGTCTGTCGGTCATTTTCCTTGCGATCATCGTGATCGTGGGCGGAGCGGGAATCGCCAACTACATGTACGCCAATGTGTTCGAACGCCGACGCGAGATAGGGACGCTGATGGCCTTGGGAGCGGAGTCCGGCTTGATTCTTCGGATCTTCCTGCTCAAAGCGGCCCTGTTGGGGCTGGTCGGTGGAATCGGTGGTTTCGTTATTGGAACGGCGTTGGCCGTTACACTCGGTCCGAAACTTGCCGGAGTGCCCGTTCTTCCGATGCCGTTGCTTGCGTTGTGGGCCGTTGGTATTTCCGCGGGGATCACGCTGGTGGCCAGCTATTTCCCTGCTCGTCGTGCCGCCCGACTCGATCCCGTTGCCACGTTCCAGGAGCTTTGATCCATGTTGAAAATGGAAGAAGTCAGCAAGAGCTATCAGCATCGCGGTCAGGTCGTCAAGGCCCTGGACGGTGCGACGCTTGATATTCCAAAAGGTGATTTTGTTTCTATCGTGGGGCCGAGCGGAAGCGGCAAGAGCACGCTTCTGTTAATGCTCGGCGGCATGCTCTCGCCGTCATCCGGACGCGTGTTGCTGGGAGACGAGTCGATCTATGACTTGACCTCCGATGGTCGCGCCCGTTTGCGCAAGGAGAACATCGGTTTTGTTTTCCAGACATTCAATCTGGTTCCCTACCTCACGGCACTGGAGAATGTTCAGATCCCGATGTTTCTGGCCGGCATTGATGAGCCGACACAAGAAGAAAACGCGACGGCACTGTTGCAGCGAGTGGGACTCGGCGATCGAATGGACCACAAGCCGACGGAACTGAGTGTGGGGCAGCAACAACGGGTTGCCTTGGCGCGAATGCTGGCCAATGACCCGGCGGTCATTCTGGCCGACGAACCAACCGGAAACCTCGACCCGGAAACGGCCGATCAGGTCATTCGCTTCTTCGAGGAGTTCAACGAAGAAGGTCGGACGATCGTCATGGTAACCCACGATCCGAAGGCAGCCGCGCGAGCCAAGAAGACACTGAAGTTGGACAACGGCAAGATTGTTTCCCAAGGGAAAACGCCGCAACAACCGCGACATGTGGCGTGAACGTTCGGCCTTCGTGCCACGGACGTTCCAGTGCTTGTTGGTCGCTCGTATTGTCGATTTGTGCGCCGTCCGGACAGGCATCCAATGCCAACACAACGCCGACGCACGCCTGAATTGAATCCTCATTGTTGGCGGGTAAGGATTCGCCAATCAATAACTGCTGCACGCTTCCCCGTACAGACCCCCATGGGGGAATCAGTCTCGCAGCTAAGGAGGATCGTGCGCTCGGCTGCCCTGTAGCCTGAGAGACTTTGGTTCCCACAGGACAAGCCCGTGGGGGACCAGGACCGACGCAACGTCCTCCAATAAACGCGACAACAATTGATTCGCCGGTCCTAATGCCTATTGGTAACCGTTCACGGCGAGAGTGCTTGGAGGGTCATTTGTCATTTGTCATTTGTCACTTCTCATTTGTCATTTGTCAGTGGAAAGAGTATGCCCCCGCTGCGCTGCCTCTCTCGATGATAAATGAGTCATGTCAAATAACTAATGATAAATCGGGTGTGTGGAAAATCGGAAAAAACTCCGGTGCTAACGCGATGGCAGACGAAAACCCCGTGAACGACCACGCCCATTGAATCAGCTTGGGTGGCCTCGACTTCGGTCCTGCTGGCGCACGCCCACCGACACCAGTCAATCTGAATCAACGAACTTACCGCTGTATCCAACCTGTTGAAGAGCCGTTTGAATCTCGTTTTTCGGGATCGGGCAGCCGATTTTCGTTCCGACGACGGCCTGGGCTTCGCTGTAGTTAATGTCCACGGCCAGCACCCCCGGGACCGAGCGGATTGTCTTAGCAACGATCGCCGAGCAGCCTTCGCACGTCATCCCCTCAATACTGACAACGGTCTGATTCATGTTTTCGGTGACTGCCTCACTATCTCCACCAAGCAGTGTGCCCGCGTAACTGGGAAACAACAGAAAGGCGACACCCATGACAGTCACGACCCACAGCATCACTTTGTTGAGCGCCAATATGCTGAAACGCCCTTGGTTCGCCGACGCGCAGCAGTCCGCAATGCTCGTCGCCGCGGGACCACGGCACGCATGCCCTGCACCTGCGGCGGCTTTCCTTGGGCGGTACGTGTAGTAGAACGCCGCCCCCAGGAAACCAAACGTGACCACCATGAAATAAGGGCGATAAGCTTCCAACGCGGATGCAATCCCGGCCCCTGAAACGCCCATGGCCAGCAGAGTCAACGGCAACCAGCAACAGGCGGATGCCATGATTGCCGAAACGACGGTCCCTGCTTTTGCAATCAACTCGCCACGGTTGGACGGCGGCCCTGCCGAGCCTGCTGCCTGTTTCAAGTCCGAGCCGTCGACCCCAAGTTCGTCTTGCGCGGCCTTGATTCCTTTTGCCACGTTTCCCAGGCAGCACGAGCCGGAAGGGTTTTCAACTTCGCAACGGCAGCCGGGGTCTTTCATTTTCGCGCGGATGTCGTCCGGCGCATCAGAGCGGCCCTTGGTGCGAAGCTCCTCTTTGATGCTCGCGATCGAGTGACCAAAGCAGTAACAGAGCGGCCGTTGACCTGTCTTCTCCTTGATACCGACCGCGACACGCAATTGCGACTTGGTAAATGCACGGTCATCCGTTTCGCAGAAGTACACCACGTCGCAATCCTGCGATTCGCAAAACCTCCATCCGGCGGCGTCGGACACCGGCGAACAATCGGTATCGCCGTTTCCGGCAACGTTACAGCAGGGACGATCGCCCGCCAGAAACTTGCGAGCCAACTCATCCTTCAGCAGTGCTCGTAGGGTGGACGTGCCAACCCGCTTGGCTTTTCGGCCACAATCCGGACACTCCTCTCGATTTGTCTTGGTCGTTTCTGTACGCATTACAGTCCTTGGGTGGAAGGGCCACAATCAATCCGTGGACCGGCTCGCATTTGGACCGGTCCGCGGGGGCCCAGGTTGTGATGACGGCTCGATCATCCTTCATGGCTCCTGATCGAGTGCCTCCAGAATTGGACATTCGTTGGCGGTAACACGGTCGTTGCACGCTGCCGTTAGCTTCACCAGAGAGTCCTTCATCTTGCGAAGACTTCGAATTCTGGCCTCGATATCGGCAATCTTGGTTTCCGCGCGACTTTTCATGTCGGCACACGTGGTTGCCGGATCGAGCCGCAGGGACAGGAGTTCCTTGATTTCCTTCAGCGTGAAGCCGAGTTCTTTGGCTCGCCGAATGAAGCGAATTCGGGACACGATGATCTCCGGATATTCCCGATATCCCGACTTGCTGCGCGGTGGTTCCTCGATCAGACCTTGGCGTTCATAGAACCGGACGGTTTCCACACCGATTCCGCCACGATCGGCAACCTGACCAATGGACAGTGGCTTCATGACTCGCCCTCCTAACTTCAACGACTTCACCGAGATTCTACACCCTGTACCATACTACAGAGTCAAGGGTGGTTTTGGGCGGCGAAGCCCGTATGCAGCTAAATGGCCGAAAAAGGCATGCTGTCACTCTCGGAAGTGGACACCTCGGCTGACGGGAAGGAGTCGATGGTCGACTCTTGACACTTGGCAATATCGAAAGCGGCAGAACGCTTGCCCCATGATCCCCGCGACACGCTGCCGCAGGACATCCACATTGGGCAGTCGATCGATCACGTTGCGCGCGTGCACGTTCTGCACGTCACTCCATTGCCGCACTTCGGGGGCCTCCCAGTTCTCTAGCCAGCGATATTTGTCGGTCACTTTCGTCACGCATGGGGTCAGACCTTGTTCTTTGTTGTTCGTGTGATTCGGGTTTCGATTGCACGCAGGTCTTTTCGGAGTTTTGGTCTTGGAGGCTTCGCCAATTCCCGGTCGACTCGGCGTGTGAGATTGCTGACGCTTTCCGGGCGTCCCAGACCAAGTGGCCCCGATAGTTCCCGGAATGTCGCGGTCGTTAGACGTCTGGCAAGCCATGCCGCAACGGCCAGAGGGTTCTCCGGGGATTGCTCCAGACCTTGTTCAACATAGCGTCGATACGCGGCTGCCGGGTTCGAACCACCGAATTTGCCCTGCCAGGCATTCAGAACCAGATCGTAGCTTACCCAGGGCCATCGTTTGCGCTTATCGCAGTAGCCCGGATAGCTTGACCAAAGCCAATCCCGTGGGTGCCGGACCAAAGGGTGTTTGCCGCGAGTCGGGTTCAGGTGGACATAGCGGCTTACCGACCAGAAATAGCTTTCGTCCTCAACCAATTCGCCTTTGAACCGGCCTTGAAACAAATGCCCCGGACGGC
>JAJSAJ010000863.1 GCA_024274855.1 Planctomycetota bacterium
GACTGTCCGGCCGCCTCCCCCGACAGCACCCGCTAGTACCAAGCCGGAGGCTCCTGCAACAAACTTGCGCCGCGAGATCTGGCTCTTTCTACTCATGTCCAGCTCCTCTCAAAAAATGCGTCAACTGAAACACGCTGTATTGAAATTGATCCAAGAAATGTTGTATCGAGGAATCTTCAGCAGTCGGCCACCGTTTGTGACCATGTGGAATCTGGCTTGGGCTATCGAACAGGCAACTCCCATCCCTGGCGTCGTGAACGGTCAAGGACCGGTCTCGACAAAGTCCCTGGGTTTGACCGTGAATTCTTCCGGTTGATTTCGAACTTGCCGTTGCTGCCGACAACGATGCATCAAACCCTGTATTACCACTTCGAAGTCCACTCGCGATACCGTCATTGTAACGCATCGACACTGCCGCGGCAGCACCCCAGTGCGAAGCCAGGCTTTCACCGGACCGGCGAGGCCGAGTCGCCGTTATTCGGCCGACTTTTGCACCCCGACGACTGGTGCCACCATTCTATCAAGCCGTTCATCGCTCTGATAGAATCCCAAGTTGGCGAAAAAAGAACCGCGAAAAACGCTTATCTGAGGGAATCTCGCAAATGCCCCGTATCAATGTGGCCGCCGCCCACGTAGCGCCCGCCTTTTTGGACCTCGGCGCGACGATTAAAAAAATATGTTCAGTGATTTCCGAGGCAGCGAACCACGGCGCTCGATTGGTCGCCTTTCCGGAAGCGTTCATTCCGGCGTTTCCTGTCTGGAGTGCTTTGCGATCGCCGATCTACAACCACGACCTGTTCTGCCGTCTCGCAGCCAATTCACTCTTGGTGGACGGGCCTGAAATGGCTCAAATTTGCCAAGCCGCACGAAAAAATCAGATCCTTGTGTCCGTTGGTTTCAACGAGGCAACAAGGAGCAGCGTGGGGTGCATTTACAACAGCAACGTTCTGATTGCCGAAGATGGAGCAATTCTGAATCACCACCGCAAGATTATGCCAACATTCTACGAAAAATTATCCTGGTCGCCCGGGGATGGCGCCGGGTTGCGGGTCCGCGACACCAAATGTGGACGAGTCGGCATGTTGATTTGCGGTGAAAACACGAATCCCCTTGCCCGCTACACAATGATGGCCGAGGGCGAGCAAGTTCACATTTCCACGTACCCTCCCATATGGCCTTCACACGGCCCGGGTGAAAATGCCTACGATCTTGCCCATGCAATTCGCATCCGAGCGGGTGCACATTCCTTCGAAGCCAAAGCGTTTAACATCGTTGCTTCCGGCTTTATGGACAAAGCGATGTTCGACTTCCTGGCGGAGCTAGACCCGAATGCGCGAAAAATTCTTGAAGCAAGTCCACGCAGCGTTTCGTTGATCACCGGCCCTGGCGGTACTCGGATAAGCGAAGAGCGATGCAACTAAGAGGGAATTCTGTTCGCTGAACTCGACCTTGCGGAATGTGTGGAGCCGAAACAATTTCATGACGTATCGGGTGGATATAACCGGTTCGACATCTTTCAATTGACGGTCAACCGAACGCCGAATCGACCGATTCAATTTACGGGACTCTCCGGCCCAGAACCGCGACCGGAAATCAATGGAGTAAATGAAGGACTCGCTGCTTCAGTTCCCTCAACAGGCACCTGTCAGAACGAGAAAGGCAACGATGAAGACTGCCACTAAAAGCGCGCATCGAATCATGATCGCTCTCACACTCGGCATCGTGTCGCTGGCCAGTCACCTGTCTGCCGGTGATACGAATCTGTTTGTCGATTTTCGCTATCGTCCCAACTGGTGGGCAACCTCAATTTGCCTACCTGATGACCCACAGAAAACATTGGTTTCGAGCGGTGGCCAACTGCTGTACGACTTCGGTGGCCAGTACTATCCCTACGCCGGCGGACGTGGCTTCCGGACAACGGTTGCTATCGTCGTGACAGAAGACGCTTGCCACGTGCGCCAAACGATGGTCGACCCGCGCATTCCAATCGTGCAGACAACGGAGCGAGCTCCGGGACTCGAAATCACTCAAGATGCTTTTGCTACTATTACCGATCGACCACGGGACAACGTTCCGGTGCGCGTGGAACGGGCTGACGATGGCGAAGTGTTGCACGATTGGGCACAGCCAAAGGGCAAGGTGCATTCCGAACTGGCAAACATCGCGGTGCATACGAACGGGACCATCGCTTACGATCTGCTGGTCAAGCCGGGCAGCCGCTACCGCGTTGTACTGGGGTTGTGTGAAGGCTATCACGACCAACCCAAGAAACGTGTGCTCGATCTGAATCTCGAAGGCGCCGCTCCGAAGACGGTCGATCTCATCGCCGATATTGGCCACAACCGAGCGGGCAGCTTCGTGTTCGATGCCGCAGACACGAATGATGATGGCCGCATCACGCTGCGAGTCGCAGCCAACTCCGCCGGTTGGGATGTAAACACGATTCTCAACGCATTTTGGATATTCACACCCGGAGCGACAATTGACCCGGCCAAATTGTTGGCGGGCGAGCTCGATCCCCAAGCCGTTGTCGCCGTATATCCAAGCCGCATGCAAGGCAGCCCGCGCATGGACATGATCCTGGTCCATGTCAGAAACTCGAGCAAAACCACACGCACTTTTCACCCTCGGGTCATCGTCAAGAGCCAACGGCCGCTGAACGTCGACCTCGACACTCAACGGATCACCGTCAATGGAACCGATACCTTGGCCGTTTCCCAGTACATGATCAAAGTCCAGCAACCGTTCCTGGAAAAACGCATTGTTCACCTGGCCCCCATGACCCTTGGGCCTGGAGAAGAAACCGACTTGTCGCTTGCCTACGCCGTGAACCATGCGATAGGCGACGAGAAAACAGAAACTGGACAGGTCATCATGGCCCGCGACCGTGTCATCGCCTACTGGAAAACAGCCCCCCTGCCCTTCAACCGGGTGTGCGTACCGGATCCGCAGATCCAGGCACTGATTGATTCGGCTATTCGAAACATCTGGCAAGCGCGCGACATCAAACAAGGAGTCCCCGTATTTCAGGTCGGACCGACTTGCTATCGCGGACTGTGGATCGTTGACGGTGCGTTCCTGCTCGAAGCCGCCACCCTACTCGGTGCCGGCGATGAAGCTCGTAACGGAATCCAATACACTCTGAAACAACAGAAGAAAAACGGTGCTTTCGAGGTACTGAGCAAGTCCTACTTCAAGGAAAACGGCATTATCCTGTGGACCTGCGTCCGCCATGCCCAACTGACTCAAGATAAAAAGTGGCTCGAATCCGTCTGGCCGCAACTGGAAAAGGCAATCATCTACATCCAACAGCTTCGCAAACAGTCCCTTGCCAACGACGATCCGCTCGATGACGGACTGCTCCCCCCAGGGGACATCGATGGCGGCTTGGGAGGCCGAAACCGGGCGGAGTTCACGAACGTCTACTGGAACCTGGTCGGTCTCAAGGCGGCCATTCATGCCGCTCGCTGGCTGGGAAAAACCGATCAGGCCAATCGATGGCAGGCCGTTTACGACGATTTCCTGGCAACATTTCGGCGAGCCGCCAAGCGCGACACACAGCATGACGTTCACGGCAACTCCTATCTACCCATCCTCATGGGTAATCGCGACCATGAACTGCCCCAAAGAGCCCAATGGGCATTCTGCCACGCCGTTTATCCGGGGCAACTGTTTCCAACCGACGACCCGTTGGTAACCGGCAACCTGGCAATGCTCGCGGCCACCGAACAAGAAGGTATGGTCGTTGGAACCGGTTGGGATGCCAAGGGGATCTGGAACTACTTTGCCTCATTCTATGGACACGCCTGTTTATGGAACGGTCATGGCCGGAAAGCAGCGCAGTGCCTCTATGCGATGGCCAATCACGCATCGCCACTGCTCGCTTGGCGCGAGGAACAAAACACGCGTGACATGGGCCAGCACTTCGTCGGTGACATGCCGCATAATTGGGCTAGTGCCGAGTTCATTCGTTTGGCCGTCCACCTGCTTGCCCTCGACCGCGGCGATCAACTGCACCTACTCGAGGGCCTGCCGCCCGAATGGACTCGTGCCGGCATGATCACCGAACTAAAAAGCATCGCCACACCGTTCGGCCCGCTGACTCTGCGTTTGCAAATCACCAAGGATGGTCATACCGCCGAGCTGCAAGTAGCACCGCTGAAAGACCGTTCGTGTCGCACAATCGTTGTGCACTTGGGCGGCTGGGCCTCCACGGATAGAAACTTGACCTACGAACTCGATCCATCAAAACCGCACAAGATACGTATTCCACTCGGAAACGACGAAACCGCAAGCCAACGCGTGGCAACCGCATTGCGGCAGAGTACACGGCGCATGCAACACTGCTTTACGGACGGCGGCACAGCCAAAGTCAAACCGGCCTTCGTCCCGTTGCCACCCGGTGCTATACGGCCTGAAGGTTGGCTGCGCGATTGGGCACAAGCAGCAGCCTAAGGCATCACCGGACATTTGGACCAACGAACCGCAGTCTATCAATACGGCTATAAGGGCGTTGATTTCAAAGCCATTGGCGTACAGCCCCATGGCGTTGGATGGCCAATCGAACAATCTGCCTACTGGCTCGACGGCTTGGTGCGACTAGCCTACATTCTGGACGACGAAACGCTGATCAAGAAAGTGCACACACGTTTGGATCCCGTGGTCGCCGGTGTTTTGGAAGGGGGCGAGTCGCTTGTCTATTGGCGCCCGAAGGCAATTCTGAAGAACACGTTCAACAACTGGGCCCATTCACACATCGGCCGCGCTCTGGTCGCCTACTACGAAGCAACAGGGGACCCTCGCATCCTTGCGGCACTGGTGAAAGTGTATCAGGATTACCCCTTGCCTGATTTTTCGGACCGATTCGCACCCGTCAACGGCATGGTCAACCTCGATCCGATGCTCGACACGTATGCCCTCAGTGGAAACAAAGCCGTGTTGGACAACGCACTCGCGTCGATCCAACGCCCTTCGTTTCAACAGGCCATTGACCGGTGGAACCGCCATGAGCTGATTCCGGGGCACGGAGTCATCTTTTACGAAAACATTCGAGTTCCCGCACTGATGTATCCCTGGACTGGCCGTCAAGACCTGCTTGACGCAACGCTCAATACGATCACTTGGAGCGACCGCCAGTTCGGGCTGCCGATGGGCCTGGTCTCCAGCGAGGAATACCAAGCCGGTATCGGGTCGACCCGCAACGTGGAAACGTGCAACGTGGCGGCCGGCCCCTGGACGTTCGGCTGGTTATTGCGTATCACCGGACAGCGAGATTATGCGGACCGCATGGAACAGATTTTCTTCAACGCCGGCCCGGCACCCGTGGCACGCGACTATCAGACAATGAGCTACTATCAGTCTGCCAATCGGTTCAGTCTGTCGTTGCCGGACGAAAACGACCACCCCAAAGCACCCGGAGCCGGTTGTTATCGGTTCAGTGAATTGGGCCATCGCGTCCTATGTTGCGTCGGGAATTTGAATCGTGTCGTCCCCAACTACATACAGCACATGTGGATGGCCACACTCGACCACGGGCTGGCCGCCACCTTGTACGGCCCATGCAACATCCGTGGACTCGCGGGCGATGAGGTACCGGTCTCGATTGACCAGCGGACATCCTATCCGTTTGCCGATACGATCCATTTGACGATCCAGCCGGAGCGAGCAGCACGGTTCCCGCTTTACTTGCGAGTTCCCCAATGGTGCAATCAACCGCCAGTCGCACTCAACGGCACCCTTATCCAGACGACAACTGACTCGCGTGGCTTTATCAAGTTGCTGCGTGATTGGAGCCCCGGCGATCGCGTGACGCTCAAGCTACCGATGACCGTGCGTCTGCTGCGAGGCCGTGAAACCGCCTATCCGAGTATTTCCTATTTCCAACGCAACCGGAAACTCGCGTCGGTCAAGACGATCGCCAACCCGTATGCCAGCATCTATCGTGGCCCGCTGTTGTTCGCGCTGCCCATTCCTGATGTCGATCCCGACCATGCGGCCCCGGGTGCGAAATGGAACTATGTCTTGGATGTCGCCCCGTCAAAACTGGCGAAGCAAACCGAAGCGGTCATCCGCCCGATGCCCAAAACCTGGCGCTGGCAGTTGAACGCCGCGCCGGTTCAGTTGCGCGTACCGGCGCGCCAATTCGACTGGCAACCAACCGA
>JAJSAJ010000864.1 GCA_024274855.1 Planctomycetota bacterium
GGACCAAGTTCTGCATCGCGTACGGTGACGACCTTGCGTGCATCGAGCCAGGTTCCGCCACGGCGCGGGTCTTCCTGCCCGAGATAGGCCGCCAGCAAACGAGCAGACCAGATTTCCCCGTATCCCGCCACTATGTCGCGGCTACGCTGCGGCGCAGACTTGACCAGTGCAATCGCCTTCAGAACATCGAGAACATCATCGGAATCCTTGCTCCAGGAGTCCAGAACGCCAACACGAGCATTGCCCTCGAGCAAAGCGCAGGCAGTCTCGGAATAACGCTCTCCGATCGCATGCAGCGCGGCTACGAAACTGTCATCATCCTGCTCGGCGCACACAGCAAGTTCGATCAGTGCATCGGTCATGCCACTCATCGCAGAAACGATGACGCCCATGCGACTTTCGTCACGAGCCAATAGTATTCCCGCCACCCGTCGAAAACAGCCTGCGTCCGCAAGGCTGCTGCCGCCAAACTTATGCGTTATCCAGCGCGTGTCTGCCACGTGTCAAAACCGTCCAATGCCCAAAACGGTGAATGATAGCGGCACTTCAGGACGCAGTCGCCTGTTTTATTGGAAACCAGTTCCGGGGGGGTGTAGGAAACAGTCCCGGACGCACCCTACCCCATAACCCGATCGACTTTGGGCTTACGCCCTGGGTGGCGAACTCGCGACCACGGCTCGGATCGCTGAAGGTCTTCCGACGGAGCTTCCACTAATCGAGGGCTTCAGCCAACTGCTGACGTTGTCGGTCAAGTAACGCCTGCTGAATCCGGCGTTGTTCTTCGACGAATTCTTTGATATTCGCCAAGTGTTGGTTGAATGAATCCGCACCTAGTCCGTCGTCAAACATAACTTGATTGTTTTCGATCCTCCAAGATCCTTCGTGTGCCTTAAGAAGATCGATTATCTGACCCACCTCATTCAATGACTTCTCTTCAAGCGCCGCAATTTTGTTCGTTTCTCCAATAGCGAATTCGTAAGACCGAATAAATTCTGCCTTAAACCCCCGTCGGAACGCCTCCGACTCGAATGGCAACCTGTCGATTTCATCAATAATCTTGTCTTGCAATCCATTTGTCTTCTCCAGGTGCCTTGCAAGAACATCACGAGCATCTGACAGGATCAAGTACGCCCCGGAAAGGTCCGAATCCGCCTTGAGCCGCTCTGCATTTAGCATCTCAAACCAGCCGGCTTCTTTTAGGCCTTCAACATAGTCATTCTGGTATTTGATCGCCCGGTTGGCGTTGGTTGCCATGAAGTCGCTTACAACCTTCATTGATCCGGTGGCTGTCTCACTTCCCGCAAATACTTTCGTACTGGTCGCTGGAACCCCGCCCTCATCTAACTTGTTTAACTCATCGAACATCTCCTGGGTTTGGGCAACGACGGCTTCAAGTTCCTGCTCAAACTGTTGGCTACTTCTGCCAGGCAAGTTCGGCAAGGCATATATACCGCCCACTATGAGAGCGACTACGACCACCGGCGCCAACATGACCCAAATGGGCCGTCGATTTGCCTTGCCCTGATGTTGTTTCGAGTTCGATTCCATATTGATCAACTCTGCCGAATAGTCGGAGCCACATTAACATCGCACCTAAGTCAGGCATAGGTTCTGAGATGCATGTATCCAGCACAC
>JAJSAJ010000865.1 GCA_024274855.1 Planctomycetota bacterium
GATCCGCGGCCGTGACGATCTCGACATCGAACGACACCACAACGGGATCGTGAAAACCGTCCGTCACCGCAAGATGCACCGTGTACGTCCCGACAGCATCATACGTGTGGGAAATTGTCGGCTGCGAACGGGGGAACGGAGAGGAGGTCCCATCACCGAAAACCCACGAGTATTGAAGGGAATCGCCTTCAGGGTCCACTGTGGCGGACGCATCAAATAGGACCTCACGACCAACAATCTCCGAATAAGGGGCACCCGACTCCACAAGGGGCGGCTTGTTCGCCGTAGTCCACAACCGACCATGACAGTCGTCACACGCCGGCGTAACAAAGGGAACACCATCAACGGTGCCAAACGGAGCCCCGTCCAATTCCGCCGGGGTATCCGGATCATCATGACACGAGGCACACTCGGTCAGCGGATCAAAACGATTGCCACCGTGGTGCCCTGTAGGGGGTGCTCCGAGTGGGTTGAGCGAGTCAAAATCATTATGGCACTGTATACATGCGGGCGCACTCGCGACACCAAGCAGGTCCACTCCATGACACATCGTGCATCGAAAAGGATCCCACGGATGATTTCGGCCCGGAATGTGATGGACCTTGGGCGGCGTGTCCAACTTGAGCGGATTTGCCGTAAAATCATGACACTTGAAACATAAGCTCCCGATGTTCTCAATCAGATAAGCCCACTTGCTGTTGTCGTGGGGGTCGTGGCATGACGTGCACTCGACCTGCCCCGACTTCAACAAATCCTCGGCAACTGTTCCCCCAGAAGGTAAACCGCTTGGCGTGGTCAAAGGATCGTTGAGCCCACCATGGGCAGTCACCAACGTGTTATCAAACGTGAAACTCACCGGATGATGCTGTGCAAGGTCGGTCCCGAATGCGTCGGAACTGGTAATGAACTCCGAGGGGGGACTGCTGAGCGTGCCCGGAAAATCGTCGACCGCAACACTCCCCTCATGACAACTCATACACTTGGCTGAAGAGCCGACAGGATCACCAACTGGTGAAAGGGTCGTCCGTGTGACCGTATAACCGGTCACCGGAGAGCGTTTGTGGTTCCAATCCGGTCCATCATGGCAGGGAAAACATGCCACTTCTTCGGCAGGTAGCCATGCCTTACCGTCAAAGTCATGGTAGGTCCATCGATGACACGTGAAACAGGAAGGAGCGATCCCATTGACTCCATCCAGGTCGGGGCCATGACATTGCGCACAACCATTGCTAAACGGAGTTCGGTAACCAGGTGCGTGCCAGAAACTGGTCGGGTCGGGTCCTGGGCCGTGGATAGCATGACAGTAAGTGCAAGTGTCACCCAACGAATCGGGCATCCCGGTCTTCTCTACGGTATGCCATTCGGGAGGTCCGCCGGGAGGTCCATCCGGGCCCCACGCCTCGCCGTGACACTTGTAACATTACGGCCCAATACCTCCTCGTAAATCCGCGCCGTGGCAGGTGGCGCAGTCACTACTGAGTGGGTTCGCATACCCGGGCTTGTGCATGGCCGTGAAGTAACCGGGTACGCCGAATTCCTGGGTGTGGTCCGATGGTGGGTCGGACTTCTGGGCGATCGCATATCCAGACAGATTGCCCAACACCACAATCAACGCAACAGCGAACGAGCAAAAGGTGACAGATTTTTTTACCATGGCTCTTGTCTTCAGCGTGCAATGCCTGAAAAAGTGGCCATGCCACCGCTTCCGTTGAGAACGACACCCGCCATCGTTCCGCTAGCGCGGTCCACATTGCCAAAATAAGTATCCTCAACGCCCCACAATACACTGCTCGAAACAGGGTCCATCCGAATATCCATCCAAAAGATGACACCTGACATCTCCATGCCAAACACGACAGACGTTGCACCACTCTCGTCTTTTACACCCGTTAACACACCATCGACCCCAACCCCATCCGTGTTTTCAAACGTAACCTGGAAAGTCGTTGGCGGATCGACTGTGGTACTGATGTCCCAAAGGTCTGTGATTGGTGGATCGGTGGCAGCCAAAATCTCGACATCAAAAGTGACCACAACCGGATCGTTGATCCCGTCCGTCACTGCAAGATGCACGGTGTACGTCCCGACAGCACTATAGGCATGCGTAATTGTCGGTTGGGAGCTGGGAAACGGAGATGAGGCACCATCACCAAAGACCCATGTGTACTCCATGGCGTCTCCGTCGGGGTCCACGGTGCCAGATGCGTCAAAGGTCACCTCGCGATCGACAATTCCCGAGTACGAGTCACCCGGCCTCACAAACGGCGGCCTATTCGCTGCGGTCCACAACGGTCCGTGACAGTCGTCACACGCCGGCGTAACAAACGGGTTACCCCCAACGGTACCGAACGGAGCCCCATCCAATTGCTCCGGCGTATCCGGATCGTCATGGCACGAGGCACACTCGGCCAGCGGATCAAAACGATTGCCACCATGATGCCCGGTCGCGGGACGGTCGGGAAAGCTGAAAGAGATATGGCACGTATCGCACGCCGGCGCAACACCACCATCGGCCAGTCCACCAAGGCTCGCTCCATGGCAAAGCCGACAAGAAAACTCGGCCCATGGGTGAGCACGGTTGGGTATGTGATGCTGTCCGATCGGTGTTGTATCGATGGCCGGGTTACCGTCGAAATGGCACGTAAAGCAAAGTCCGCCAGGCCCCGAAACCGGTTTGACCAGGAACTGACCTACACTGTTGTCGTGTGGGTTGTGACACGTTGTGCATTGGACCTGCCCGGATTCCAGCATCTCATCGTGAATCGTCCCTCCCGCGGGCAGGCCGCTCGGAGTCGTGTTGGGATTCCTCAACGCACCCTGCGCCAACGCCAGCGAATTGTCGTAGTCGAAACTCACCGGGTGATGTTGTGCCAAATCAATACCGAAGGCTTCGCTTCCAAAAACGAACTCCGTACCTCCGGTGTTTCCCGCGAAATCATTAATCGCGGGACCGTGAAACTCACCCTCATGGCAGCCCATGCACTCGGCGGACGTTCCGTTCGGCTGTCCGACGCTTGCAAGTGTGGTCTTGGTGACCGTGTACTTGCTGGTAGGCAAGGCATGGTTCCAATCGGGCCCTTCGTGACAGGGGAAACAACGAACTTCACCTGCTGGAAGCCACGGTTCGCCGGAGAAATTATGGTCGTCCCATTCCCGTCGATGGCAACTGTAACACGAAGTCGCAAAACCATCGGTTAGATTCGGACCGTGACACCGCGCACAGCCGTTGGCATAGGGGTCTTCATAGCCGGGCTTATGGTCGGCATAACCATCCATGACCACCGTGTGATCCGGAGGCGGGCCGGCACCGGCCCATTGCTTCTGATGACACCAAGTGCATGACACGGCAATCCCATTGACACCGTCCAGATTCGGACCATGGCACTGTGTACAACCACTGGTTAACGGAGTGCCATGTCCGGGCGCGTGCCAGAAACTCTTCTTGTCATCGCTCGCCGGCATGGTCCAATAGAAACTGTAATGGCAATACCAACAGTCCCACCCGACTTCGCCAGTCGACACGGGCATGCCGTTTATCTCATGCGTGTGCGAATCGGGATACCGCCGAGGACCGCCCGGCGGCGGCGCGGGGCCGGGGTATTCAACGGGAGACCATAGCCAAACCTCTCCGTGACAAAGGTAGCAGGAAGGTCCCACGCCGCCCTTCAAACCCGAGCCATGACAAGAAGCACAGTTGTTGTTCGCCGGGTCATCGTAACCCAACGGGTGCATGGCGCTTAAAAAACCGGGAACACCAAGTTCTTCACTATGGCTGCCAGGAGGACTGAAATCGTATTCACCGGCGAACGAAGCACCCTCCAGAACCGCCAACAGTGCGATCCCCGCCACAGTCCATATTCGAAGCCCAAGGGTTCTACGCATTTTCCCGCTCTTCTCCGCACAAACCGGATGCAAAACCGACTCTGGCTCCTTCCCCACCGATTGACTTGCTTCTGAATTACACTTTCCCACGCCCCCATTTCCGAATGGCCACCTGGCGTCTCGCTACACGACCGACACCATGAAGGTCATTGGAACCGCGTTCCCGTGAAAGTGCCAAAACCTCCCGCGTTATCCATGACAACTCCGAACATTCTCCCCGCGACACGATCGATGTTTCCGAAATAGATGGAGCCCGTGCCCCATAAAACCGTTCCGGATGGATCCATCCAAAGATCGATCCAAAAGATGACGCCATCCCTCTCCATGCCGAACGCAAGCGACGGTTGGTTGACTCCATCATCTTCGATCGCCATGAAGACGCCGTCATGATCCTGAAACGTGATTGTAAACGCGTCAGGCGGCGGGGTCGCAACACTGACCCGCCACACATCGTCGCTCGCCAACTGCGAGCCGGTGGTTATCTTGACCGTCATCGTCGCGACGACCGGATCCGTAATCCCATCGGTAACCGTTAACTTTACGGCATAATCTCCGGCAACGTCATAAACATAGTTCGTGGACGGATTGCCTATGGAGATTTGCGGCGTGGTACCGTCCCCGAAATCCCACGCGTACGTCAGGACATCGCCATCCGGATCAACTGTCCCCGATGCATCGAACGCCACCGTCTGGCCGGCGCCGACCGAATAGGGCCCTCCCGCATCCACGATCGGGGGCCGATTATCCAGCCATAGATCCCCGTGGCAGTCACTGCAAGCAGGCGTCTAAAACGTATTGTAGGTACCTCCCTGCAAAGCCGCTCCGTGGCACGAAGCACACGCATTAAGCGGGTCATAGCGATCACCTCCGTGATGTCCCGATGGTGGCGCGTCGGGCGAAGTGAAGGAATTATGACAATCCGTGCAAC
>JAJSAJ010000866.1 GCA_024274855.1 Planctomycetota bacterium
CATTTCGCACTCGCCATTGGTGTACCGTCGCCAACTCGGCAAGCCCGAGACCAACTACAGCCAACTGCCTCGAGTCGTCCCAAGCAACCTCGCCAACCGACTCATCCCCTTCCAACGAAGGAACCTGAGATTCGGAAGGAACTCGCTGCTCCAAATCCTCGCCAAACACATCGGATGGCATCATCCGTCGTCCAATTTCATTTCCCTGAGGCGCGACCGTTTCTGTTTCCGGTAAATCGCGAGACGCGGGAACTTCTTTCCCGAGCGGACTCGATGACTCACCTACCCCTTCATTGCGGAAATCGGCTGGAACAACCTTGCCGTCATAGATGTGAACATCAAGCACTAGACGCTCACGCTTCGAGCCGGCCTCCTGAACATAGACTCGATAGTGGCCGTTGGGGAATTTGTAGCGATGAAAGATGCCCAGCGGATCAGCAAGGTCCGTCGGTTGAAGCTCGTAGTCCGTGCCAATCTCTTTCTGCAACGCATCATCAACAACTCGAAAAAAGAGACGAAATTGTGACCGTGAGATGTCTTCCAGATCCGATACTCGAAGCTCAATCAGCGTATTCGATTTCGGTGCTCGCACCGACTCGACCTCCATCAAGAGTGCGGTCGCCGCACGATGAATACTGGTGCGCTCCAGATCGGTCCCCAACGCGAACATGCCGGCAAGAGCTCGTTGGGAATTCTGATCTGGTGATTGCGACGGAGGCAGGACAAAGAAAGGAAGCCGATTGACAACCGTCAGCGTCACATCATTGCCACTTTGGCCGCCCGAATAGCTGACGATTGCTTTGAACCCATTAGCGGAAATCTTGCCACCTTCGGGTATCACCTGCCCGCCGGCATCCACGAAATGGCCCATAACCGGCAGACCGCTCGCGTTCTCGATCAACACGAACACGGTTCCAGTCGTAAAATCGAGTGCGGGACCTTCCAGATTCAGACTGGCATCACCCAGGGTTACCGGCCCCTGAACGCTCAGTTGATCGTACTGGCTGCCGGCGGCCGCTCCGTAAATCTCAACCGTAAACCGCGAACCCGCATAGAGTGTCAGCCTGCCGGCACCAAGCGTGCCGACATCGATGCCGGGCCTGACTTCACCACCGGCCAGAACAGTGACCCCGCCCTGAACAAGCCCGTCACCGGTAAGCAATTCGCCTTCAGACACCTCGGCATCAATCGTAACGTCCAGGATCGCGTCTTGCTCAATCGTGGTTATCAAGCCCAACCGAGCCGTGTCCGCGTCCTGCAACATCACATGATGACCCGCGCCAACAATGAACACACCCGCGAAATCGAACCCGTCCTACGAACCATCACCCAGCTGCAAATTGCCGGTCGAAATGATCCTCGCTGTAATCGCATCCGCGAAAATCGGCGCATTGACGATACCGCCGCCCGACAGCGTCGCATCCGGGCCGATCGTTGCCCGCCCGGCCGAAACACGGCTGCCAATCACGCCATCGACAACAAGGACTCCCGACACAATCTCCGTCGTTCCGCGATACGTATTCAGGCTGGTTTCAGTCAGGCGAAGTCTACCCGGCCCCAGTTTTTCAAATCCACCAGGTCCGGAGAGGGATCCGCTGAATAGACCATCGAGATCGGCTAGGTGGAATGTCGTGAACCCCGTCCCCATCACGATATCAGCCGCAAATTGTATCGTTCCGGCGTCATCAAGATCCTGGTCCGCAATCAGCCGAACGTCACTCGCTGACTCGATGTTTCCATGCGGATCAGCCACAATACTGCCGTCGGCATGAATCTCAACCGTGCCCCCATGGCTGGCGATCGCCCCGCCAAGCAACACATCATCCACCGAATGCAGGAAAACCCGACCAGCAATTGCGGATAGGATCGGTTCGGAAACGGTGATCGAACCGGCCGCTTCCAAAACAACATCACCAGCAACCTGGACCCCCTGATAACCTGCGAGTCCCCCTAATTCAATCGCCCGCAGACTCGTGATGTAAGCTCCGCCACAGCGACTGACAAGCTCCAGTTGATCGACTCGGACTTCCAGTGGATCCGTCTGCGTACCAACACCAGCACAGGCGCGCAGGCCCAAGCTATCAGCAAGGACATTGCGTTCCGAACCGTTCTGGTCCAAAATCGCTCCATCGGTCGTTTCAAGCAGGACGATCGTGCCAGTACCCGGCGCCATGGTTATCGTGCCGAGCAACATATCGCCACCGTGATGAACAATGCGCACGGAAGCCGCATCACCACTGGCAATCACATCTTCGACCGCAAGCTGATCGCTCTGATTCGCGATGTCGATCCCGGTGGTGGCAACAGCGGAAAGCGTCTGTACCGAAGTCTCCAACTGGGCCGTTGACGCGTCGCCCAGCATTCCAACTCCCTCACCGACATCCAGGACCAAGTGCCGGGCCGTAACACGAGTCGCGGCATTACCGTCGTCGATCACCGAGCCGTTTGGAACTCGCAACATGACATGTTCAAGCGCTTCGATGGATTGGACAACGAAGTC
>JAJSAJ010000867.1 GCA_024274855.1 Planctomycetota bacterium
ATCGAGTCGGCCGGCGGGCATCAATTGGCCTCCCACATCGACCCACTGCTCACTGTAAACGGCGTCGGAGGCCTCTTGTAAGGCGTCAGCAACGTTCGTGGCCCCTGACTTCAGTGCGTCGTCAACATGGTCGACGATCTTATCGGTCAGATACATCAGTGCACCGCGACGATAGTACTTCTGACCGGTCCGCAAAAACACTCGTTTCACTTCGGTCCCTTCAATCGCGACGGTCGAGACCGAGCGGTCGGTCTTCTGTTGCAATTCCTTCAGAATGGCCAAACCGCTCAGCATTCGCCCAACCGTGTAGGGGCTAAACACGTCAAAAGACAGACGATCGCGTTTAACCGGTGCGCGACGTCGATCCCTGGTTGGCCATTTAGCCCCATCACGGACCGTTCCCACGGTGGTCAGGTTGAATCCGGGGATCAGCGAACAGCGGCCATCGGGCATCGCCTCGATGTGGCTAAACGGAAAGTTGCCCGTGTCGAAAGCTCGAGTATGCTTGCCCAACACGACCGAGAACGGACCGACGCGGCAGGGCCACATCATATAGGAGAACGAGCCGGTTTTTGACCCACGTTCCAAGCGTCCCTCGTGCACGGGCCCCAGCTTGTACATGTGGTTCGACTGGTTGGTTCCACTACCGGCGTTGTAAAAGCTGAACATGCCGGCGATCAGGAGCGTCGATTTATGGTGCGTCACCGTGTAAGGACCCGCGAAGACACTGCAGGCTTCGCCATGAAAGGCTTCGCAGTTAGCGAAAAACAGGCACCCTTCAGCAGAAAACTGCCGCCCAATCCGACTTCCTTGGCCAACGTACGTTGTACTGAGCATTGCGGCGTCGGAGACTTTGGCACCCTCGGCGATGATAAAGCCATCCGCTTGAACTCCCGGCCCGACTTCGGTCGGTGCCGTTTCGTGGCTGAGGATCGATCCGTTGACGAGCGAACTGGCGCCGTGAATTCGAGCATGCGGTCCGATATGGACGTTGCGGATTTCGGCAACCGACCGAACGGTTGCTCCCGTGCCGATTTGTCCCTGGGCGGTATGTTTTTCCTTGGCCTTGGCGGTGGCCATTTGTTTCAGTTTTTCAATCAGCTTTGGACGATACCGGTGCAGGCATACCAGATAGGCAAACTGAGACGACAGCTCGTCAAACAAGAGAACTTCACGTCCCCCTCCTTCGTTCAGCACTTCGACTTCGATCCCGTTGCCGAATTGTCCATCCGAGTCGGCTTCGAGTGTTCCGACGTCTTCGATACAGCACCCGTCCGCGATCTGGTAATTGGCGATTCTGGAGCCGATATTTGCGATGCGCACATGATTGCCGATCGTGCAATCGACCAGATAGGCGCCATCGATTCCGGCAGGCCGACAATCCGGGCCGATGGTCGAACCGGTCAGATTTCCGAGTCGGACTTGACCTCCAAATCGTGCGTTGCGAACGACCGACGGATCAAACGCGTCGACAACTTGAATCTCGGCCCAGTTGCCGTTGTCGACAACAGAACCCTGCTGTTGCAGAATAGAGATTTCGTCTTCAGTCAGCGACCGGTAGGAGTTGGTTTCCATCGTATGTTTTTCCTTGCATGACGATATCAAAAGTATCCGTGGCGATGACGCCCTCTTCATCGGTCGGCACAACAAGCAATCGCACGCGACTGTTCTTGGTGCCAAAATCTCCTTCATGGCCGATCCGCCGCTCATTCAATTCGGGATCGAGCACAGCCCCAAGCGGTTCGAGCCCCCGGCAGACGGCCGCGCGAACTTCCGCCGAATTCTCACCGATGCCACCCGTAAAACAAATCGCGTCGACGCGTCCGAGAACGGCCATGTAAGCGCCGACATATTTCTTGACCCGATAGCAAAAGATGTCGATGGCCAATTGAGCCCTAGAGTCACCCTGATCGGACTTCTCTCGCAAGGTACGCAGGTCGTTTGAGATTCCGGAAACGCCGAGCAACCCACTCTTCTTGTTGCACATCTTGTTCAGTGATTCCATGTCGTAGCCCTTGTCGGCCAAGTAGAACAAGATTGCAGGATCGATGTCGCCACTGCGAGTTCCCATGACCAGGCCTTCGAGCGGCGTCAGGCCCATCGATGTGTCGACCGACAAGCCATTGCGAACCGCCGCCATCGAGCAACCGTTGCCTAGGTGGCAGGTTATGCAGTTTGTCTCCTCGGGTGCCTTGCCAAGCAGTTTGGCCGTCTGCGCGGCAACGTACCGGTGGGAAGTGCCATGAAATCCGTAACGCCGCACTCCGTATTTCTTGTAGACTTCATAGGGGAGTGCGTAGAGGTACCCCATTTTCGGAATCGTCGCATGGAATGCCGTGTCGAAACACGCGATATGCGGCACCTCGGGCAATGCACGCATCGCCGCACGAATTCCTGTCAGATTGGCCGGGTTGTGCAACGGCGCAAGATCGGAACACCGCTCGATCGAATCAAGGACCGCTTGTCCGATCTCAACCGACCCGGTGAACTCCTCGCCCCCATGCACGACCCGGTGCCCGACAGCACCGATTTCATCCAGGTTATCCAGGATTGCATCCTCGCTACCGATTAACGTCGCAAGGATCTGCTTCATCCCTTCCCCGTGGTCGGGAATAGCTCTGTCAACTTGATACGCATTTCGTCCAACGTGGTATTCGAGCGCCGAACCCTCCTCACCGATCTTTGCGGCGAGCCCTTTGGCAAGAACCCGTTTCTCGGGCATCGAATAAAGTTGGAATTTAATCGACGAGCTACCGCAGTTGACAACGAGAATCTTCATGCTGTGTAAATCCGAGTGACCGGCTGCTGGCCGAAAAAGAGAAACAAAACAACGAATGATCAACCGTCACGCCATAGCCAGCACGATCGCGGAAGTCGCGACAATGTCGTCGACGGTCGCACCACGCGAAAGATCGCTGATCGGTTTCGCAAAACCCTGGAGAAACGGTCCGATCGCTTGTGCACCAGCCATGTACTGCGTCAGCTTATAGCCAATATTTCCCGAATTGAGATCCGGAAAAATCAGTACGTTGGCCTGACCTGCCACCAAACTGTCTCCTTTGACTTTCTTCGCAGCCACGCGTGGCACGACAGCCGAGTCGAGTTGAAACTCGCCGTCGATCATCGCTTCGGGGGCGCGCTGCCGGGCAATCGACAACGCCTCGTTTACCTTATCGATCAACTCGTGTGCCGCACTTCCTTTCGTCGAAAACGACAACATGCCGACGCGGGGAGGGACAGTCAGCAGTTTCGCGGCGCTTGCGTGCGACGCCAATGCGATGTCGGCTAACTGGCTGGCGGTCGGTTCAATCGTGACCGCACAATCCGCGAAAATGAATGTCTGGTCTTGCTGGTCCAAAAAGGTAGGCAGCACCATCACGAAGAAACTCGATACGGTCTCGATTCCAGGCTGCAAACCGATCGTCAGCGCGCCGGCCTGAATCACCGTTGCCGTCGCGCTGGCAACACCCGCGACCATGGTATCCGCGTCGCCCTGGGCCACCATCATGCCACCTAGGAAAAGCGGTTTCCTCACCATGCGGCGCGCAATGCCCGGCTTCACATCTCG
>JAJSAJ010000071.1 GCA_024274855.1 Planctomycetota bacterium
CCATGGGTGAATCAGTCTTGCAGCTAAGGTGATTCGCCGGCCCTAAGAGAAGCGGTGGTACCTCAACGCGTCCATTCCTGGTTTGTCCGAGAATGTTGGTTTTCTGCCTCCGGACTTTCTTTTGGCGTAACCGTTCACGGAATGTAGGCCGCCGGTTCGCTTTCAAGGGGTTAGACCCATTTTCGGCGACAAGATGCGTTCGCGTAAAGAAACGCTTTCTCCGCCGAAAATTGCGTCAGACCCCAGCGGCGTGAACGGCTACCTTTTGGCTCACCGCCCAAACTCACTGGAACTGGGCCGTTCGTTCAGAATATCATTCGATCGAGTGCAGCCAACGCGATATCCCAGGGCGGACGTGTTTCGACATATGTCTCCCACCAGCGTGCGAGGATGTCGACCGGATCAAGACCCGGCGGTGTTACGATATGCCACGCATTTAATGCCTGCTCGATCAAACGGGTCTCCATCTGAAGCACTTCCGCATGCTCGCCAGCCTGGATGGCGACGGGCAGCATGCCCAATTCCGCAATCAGGGGAAGACGCCGGCTGTCGATCGCTTCACTCATCGTCGGCAGGTCTAAATTGATCTGTGACAACAGCCAGGCAAGACGCACGATTTCCGGCAGCTCCGAGACGGGGTTGGCCAGCATGCCCTCGATTCGCACGCTGTTGTATTCCAGATGGGCCGCTCCGCCGCCACCAAGCGACGGATGAATGACCACCACGTCAGCTCGGCCGGTGATCAAGCAAGGATCGGTCCATCGTGCAATGGCCTGCAGCATGCAGGGCCCCACAACCTCCCATTGCTGGCGAAGTGGCCCAATACGCAAGACCAGTTCGTCAAGCATATCTGGTAAGGCACGGCGAACGGCAGATTCGATATCTGAAATCAGACCGCCGAACGAACGACCAATTCCAGCCGCCTGCCGGCTGCCAACCGTCTTGATCAAAGCTAGTTCGCCCAACTCTACATTGTTCTCAACGGTTGCGGAAAGTCCGACCAAATGACGCCAAAAGATGTCGCGGGGGAGGCCGGCCGCGGTTATCGCACATCGCAACCGACGTGCCGGGTCCGCAATCGCTTCGGCCATTCGCAAATCGGCGACCAACTGACCGCGGGCGCTCGCTTCAGCAGCATGTAAGCAACTTGTTGAAAACCCGATTTTCCAGGTCAAGTCCATGGGAGTATCGTTCGGCATGTTCAAAATCATCGTCTGTCCATCGACCAACAGGAAAGTCATCCGAGTGGCCCCATCCGAGCGGCACTGTGTCACACGATCAGTGCGGAGGCTCACTCGCCAATTGCACCAATGCCTCACGTACACGCTCGACCTGCAATGGCGTCGCAATCAGGTATCGGTGAGTGCCGTTGGCAACCGGATCGAACCGCGTGAACGCGTCATCCTCGACCGTTACCCGACCGGCAACGGACCGGTCGAAATACTTGCGATTCGGGAACACTGCATAGAGCACGCTGGTCAAGTCCCAAGTCGGACGATTGTGGGGTGGTGGCATATAGGCCCGATAAGCCTCAGCCAGCGGATGATGTGCCACGTAACCGTAATCCCGTTGGATACTGATCGCGGGATATCGAATTGCAATTCCGATCTCATAGCCGCTAAATACGACCGGCGTCGGCCAATCCCGAACAACCTTCTTGCCCGAAGGAATGTCTACCTTGATGTTGTATTCCTGAAATCGGTCCTTGCCGATATTCTTCCGAAAGTCACCCGCCATCATCGATAACAAACGGACTTTTCGCCGAACTAATTCGCAGCCAGATAGCGGTGAGATTTTATCCGGCTTGGAATCGAGCAACCGTGCCAGATTGGTCGAGAATCCGACCTGCACGACCGCAACTGAGCGATCCGGCTGGGCACTCAGCACTTTACGTAACACGACTGTTGCGTCCGGAGCCTCTGTACCGACCAGATCGTGGGGGAAGCGAAAACGGTTGTGATCTTTGATTCTGGCAATCTTGAGGAACTTGCCCTCTTCCTTGGTCATGCCGTTATGCACGATGCCGATTGGCGTGTCACCATAGCCGTAAAACGTATTGACCGCGTCGACGAATTCCGCCGCGACCGGGTTGTCCTTGGTAATCGTAACAGCCAATAAGCGACATTGCCCTCGCCGCTGCAACGCATGAATCACCCCCAAGGCCAATACGTCGTCCACGTCATTTCCGATGTCCGTGTCAAAGATCAGGCCAAGCGTTTGATCCGCCGCAACCGTGCGATCGCTCGGCAACAGAGCCAATGCCGCGATCATTGAGAAAACTAGCATAGTCAAACGACCCATGGCCAAAACCTCCCTACAGGCTGATGAATGTTCCAACGAAAACGAATCGCGATACTCAGGGTTCACGCCTCGCATACTACCACGCGGCGCAATCGATTTCACGCATCGCTAGCCCGCACACAATATCATTGAATCGCATAGCGTCCCATCATTGTCCACAATGTGACACGGCTCGCTCCAAGTAACGGGGTTGCCTTGGTCCGATTCTCTCCGGTTTGTCGGATCGCCGCAACAATGTTGTCGCGTTCG
>JAJSAJ010000868.1 GCA_024274855.1 Planctomycetota bacterium
GCTGATTGGGCCGTTGCCCCCTGGAGCCGATGGCTGATTCCGGGCGGGAGTGTTGATGCCGATCTGCAGTTGAGTCACGAGCTTGTGGAGCGAGTGGCCGATTTCCAGCTGGATCACCGGCCGCACCAGGCCGAACATGCGATCGAGGTCCAGTTGCCGATCATCGCTCAGTTGGCCCCCAACACGCGGATTGTCGCGATAACCGTTGGCCGAGCCGATTTGAGTGATATCGAACGTGTGGCGACCGCCGTTGCGGAAGTTGTTCGGCCGCGTTTGCAGTCGATTCTGTTCATTGTCTCCAGTGACATGAATCACTTTGCAGACCCGGTCGAAACCCGGCGGTTGGACGCGTTGGCACTCCGTGAAATCCTTCGACTCGACCCGGAATCGCTCTACACGACCTGTCGCCGGCACCGCATCAGCATGTGCGGCGTCTTGCCGGCGGTTCTGGTCATGAAAACGCTCTTGAAGCTAGACGCGCTGCATCATGCCACCCAAGTCGACTACGCGACCAGCGCGGACGTCAGCGGCAGCTCCGACCGGGCCGTTCGCTATGCCGGTGTGCTGTTCGACTGAAGCGGACGCCGGTACGTGTCATTTCCCCGCGATGATCAGATCCAGTCGCTTGCTACGTTCCTCGACGGACAAACGGCCTGAGCCCTCGATAGTCATCCATCCATCGTAGCCGATCTTATCTAGTTCTTTCATCACCCGAGGCCAGTTGACATCTCCATCGCGGATATCGACAAAACTGCCACCACGGGGTGCCGATCGTTTGATTGTGAAGTCCTTGACATGCAGCTTGACGATCAGTTTGCCAAGTGCCTGAATCCATTGCTCCGGCATCGCGTATTTGACATGGTTTCCGATGTCGAAATAGGATTTAACCCATGGGCTTTGGAACGAGCTGATGAAATGGGCGGCGAGTTTCGGCTTGACCCATAAGTTGTTCCAGACATTCTCCAAAGCGATAATGACGCCAGTCTCTTCTGCCATGGGAATCAGCCGCTCAACGGCCTTGCGAGTCATATCGGTCGCCAGGTTCTGAGCTTTGATGTAGGCTTCGTAGGGTGCGTTGTCTCCCTCGGCAACTCGTGTCACATGGCAGGTCTTTTCATTGAACTCGATGTCAAAGTCCTCCGGCTTGGGCATGTCGAGTTTCCCTACCCGGCATGGGACAAGCAGAATCGCATCGGCACCGTAGCCCTGTGCCGCGCGCAGTGCGGTTTCAACACTTGCGATGTCCTTGGCAACGACCTTCGGGTCCGGATTGTTGAAGTTGGTCCAGCCTCGCAGAAGCGAGTGAATTCGCATGCCTAATTCGTCGGCAGTGTCCTTTGCCTTGGCCGCTGTCTCCGGAGACGCTTTCCAATCGTTCGATTCCATGCCGTCAAATCCGGCTTCCTTCCACGCGGCCAGATTCTTTCGAGTCGGTTTGCCAATTAATGCTTTCTTGATCCGGTGACTGGAACCGGCGGCTTGCAGCTGTCCCAATGCCATCAAGCCAACACCGGCGGCCGCGGTGGTTGTCATGAAATCACGTCGTGTTACCTGGTGTCGCATCGTGGGGGTCTCCAGTTTGGGGTCGTCTTGAACAACGTTTCAAAGCCACACGTCGCGCGGCTTCACCACGCGTGCCGCCTGGCAGTCGCTGGCACGTGCATCGGCGCTACCACCAGTATGAGGCCGTTGGGGCAGCGAGTCAATTCACCCGCGGAATGTATGAGTTTCGACCAGTAAGGATTCGCCAATCAATAACTGTCGCAGTCTGCCGCGTACAGACCCCCATGGGCTTGTCCCATGGGTGAATCAGTCTCGCAGCTAAGGACTGTCGCAGTCTTCCGCGTACAGACCCCCATGGGCTTGTCCCATGGGTGAATCAGTCTCGCAGCTAAGGACTGTCGCAGTCTGCCGCGTACAGACCCCCATGGGCTTGTCCCATGGGTGAATCAGTCTCGCAGCTAAGGAGGATCGCCGCACGAACGCCCC
>JAJSAJ010000869.1 GCA_024274855.1 Planctomycetota bacterium
ACCTGTATCAATAGCTGCGTGGGCCGTACCGAAGTGTCCCCAGCAATGGCGCCAGGCTGGAGATTGAGGGCGCGGATCAAAAGCGCTCGCCGACGAGACTACTGGCGGACGGATGATCGATGCTCCGAAGGATTTCCCATCTCGGCGGTTGCCGATCGAATTCCCGGTCTGCAGTCGGGCTCGCAACTGGCGCGTGCCTGTTCCGGCACATCCAGCGTAGTAAGTGCCGATGGCGAAAGCCACGGCACGGTACGTACCGAAGGATGCTGCCATATAGCGGTAACAGTCAACGAACCATGCGGAAGCATGGTACGTTGACCATACGATGCGAAGCGCCCGTGTCACCAGTTGCACTGGTGACACGGGCCGCAACGCCAGGTACGACGCCGCTCGTGGGCTGATTTTTCGTGTTCTCCCGGGGTTATCTGTTATTGTTTGGCGGTAGTTCGATTGGTTTTTAGCCGCGGCCACTGCGCATAAAGTGGCAACAGGGTGCTTCAGGACTCCGTTTCAAGCACCGCGATCAATGATCGTGAGTCCATCTTAGACTAAGCCGTTTTTCTTACGGCAGCGCCAGGCTCTTCATTAGAACTGGCTTTCATACTTATGTGGTATTGGGTTTGGCAGGCGATTGCTTGTCTGGATCCGGTGTACCGCTTCTTCAACCAAGCAGTTCAGCTAACTGCATCTAAAATAAGGAGGTATTCAATAATAATCGTTAACTCAGGCCATTAAGGCCACGTTGGAATATTGCTCGAGCGCTTTCCTACAGGAACTCTCGGCATGCCTGCGACCAGGCAGGTTCAGAAAGGGGCTGGTGTCCCACGACCATTACCACTTCGGTGGGCTTTGCAGATAATGCTGCAGGGAGGTCAGAATCACTTACCAATTGGTAGAATCACCGTATAACTCTGAACCACCAACATCGACATAAAAGATAAATGAAGTCCCACGGGATCTGCCAGGTTGTGGCGGTCCCGATGGGGCTTCGCTCGGCTTGTGTATTGGACGGGTATTGCATAAGGACGTCGAATGTCTTATTATGGCCAGTCCTTATTCTCCAGGACCCTTCCGTGCAACCCCGTACCTACACCTTGAAAGAAGCGGTCACCATCCTGCATCGATCCGGTGGGGCAGAGGAAGCAACGCGCATTACCCGGCATATCCGCCACTGGACCTCCGTCGACCTGTTGGTTCCGATTGGAGACAAACACACCGGAACCGGTCGAGCTCGAGAATACCCCGTTGAGGAGATCTATCGAGCGGCGGCCCTTTTGGAGTTGGCAAAGTGGCGGGTACCGGTCACGGTGCTCGCAGATACGTTTCGTCAGTTCACTTCGGACTTCGAGAAGGAATGGCTGCTCGCGGTAAAAGGTAGCAAAGCGGTCTACGTGACCATGACCTGGAGCAAGGGCTTGACCGTCTGGAACATCGCAGTCGGCAAGCCTGAACTCTTCATGCTTGATAATCCCGCCCCCAAGAGTGGCCTCGGCGGACCGGCCAGTGCAATTGTGATTAATCTGACTACTGCGCTAAATGGGCTGCGGTTTTAAGGTCAGGCGGTGAGCGCAGATGACCAGCCAGGCACTCCCTATCCCCTCCCCGTTCGCTGCCTGGACCGAGCGGCAGCCGCTGCCTACCTTGGCATCGGCAAGACCCTGTTGGCGCGAATCGGCCCACCACCGATTCGCCTGGGAAGACGACGCGTCTATGACCGGGTTGACCTCGACCGCTGGCTGGATGATTATAAGTCCCGAGGGCGGGCCATAAAGGAGGAATTATGGCCCGAGAAAAAGGACTCTACAGAAGGAAAGATTCGCCGTATTGGTGGGTCGACACAGTCCTCGCGGACGGACGCCGAGTATGCAAAAGTACTCGGCTTAAAATCCTAGGGGACGCCGAAGAGTTTTTAGTACGCCTGAAGGCAGATGCCTACGAGGCTGCCCGAACCGGAATACCGGCTGAGCACAATTGGCAGGAAGCGGTTGTCCAATATCTTGAAGACAGTGTTGATAAACGCTCTCTGGTTGACGACAAAGCGCATCTTCTGAAGCTCGACCCGTATCTCCGCGGACATCGACTGCGAGATCTCAACATGAGTGCTCTGAGGCCGTTTGTCCAGGATCGAAGGCAGAAGGATGGTGTGGCTAACTCAACCATCAATCGTGCGCTTGAGATCGTTCGACGCATTCTCTACCTGGCTCGTGATGACTGGGGATGGATCGCGCGGGTTCCGAAAATCCGCATGTTGAAAGAACCCAAACGTCGCGTACGGTTTCTTAACGAAGAGGAAGCGGATCGGCTGATGTTGGCATTGCCCGAGCATTTGGCACCGTTAGTGCAATTTGCTTTGGCGACCGGCTGCAGGATGTCGGAAATTCTGCGGATGGAATGGAACCGTGTTGATTTCGATCGGCGTGTGTCTTGGCTAGACCCAGGAACCACAAAGAATGGAGATGGACGCGGGCTTCCCCTAAACCGGGACGCAATCTTGGCGCTGCGAAGCGTTCAGGGGCAGCACGACCGGTGGTGCTTTACGTACAAAGGGAAGCACATGTTGAAAATTGGCTCTGCTTGGAAACGCTCATTGAAGCGTGCCCGAATCGAGAAGTTTCGATTTCACGACTTGCGCCACACCTGGGCAAGTTGGCACGTAATGAACGGGACCACGCTCCAAGAGCTAATGGAGTTAGGCGGTTGGAAGTCGTTTGAGATGGTTCTTCGGTACGCACATTTAGCACCGGAGCATTTGTCAACGGCGGCGGCACGAATTGAACGGGGCTTGGGAATCGTAGAAAACGACTCTACGATTTCTCTACGTTGATAAAACAAAGGGCCTACCGAAACCGGTAAACCCTTGTTTTAATTGGCGCGCCCGGAGAGATTCGAACTCCCGACCACCTGGTTCGAAGTTAGCTCAGTTATTTTTAACTTGTTGTTTTATAAAGTATTCCGCAGGGCGTCCGTTGCTTACATTGCCTTACTTTGCACAACAATGCACAACTGAATCACGCAAAACTCCCGCAAGGAAATCGCTACTTAGTCGTCGTCACTTCAGATACTTCGATGAATATGATGCTAATCGCAAACACCGCAATACATAAGAATGATTATGCGCATAAGGTATGTAGGCGCATTTTAGTAATGTCCGGTTTCTGCTAATTAGAAATGTCCGCTTTTACGCATTCTGACAGACTCTCGTGCTCTTTTTGAGTACGTGGGGACTGAAGGATGCCGACAGCGGAGTTAGTGAGTATGAGCGCACAGGAACTGGATCGATTGACGGTCATCGAACGCGTCCTCGAGAAACGATTAAGCCAGGTTGAAGCCAGCAAGCAGCTGGGCGTTACGCCACGCCAGGTACGCCGTTTGGTCGGACGCTACCGGCGGGACGGCGCCGCAGGCCTGGTCTCAAAGAAGCGCGGCATGCGTGGCAACCGAGCCTATCCGGATGCCGTCAAGAATGCGGTCATTGCATTGGTCCGACTGCGTTATCCCGATTTTGGGCCGACGTTGATCACCGAGAAGCTCGATGAGAAGCACAACATCCAACTGTCGCACGAGACAGTCCGTCGATGGCTCCGTGAAGCCGGTATCTGGAAGGATCGCCGGCAACGTCGTAAACGCGTGCACCAACCCCGTTACCGCCGCGAGAGCCTCGGCGAGCTGATACAGATCGATGGCTCGCACCATCGTTGGTTCGAGGAACGCGGGCCTAAGTGCACGTTGCTGGTGTACATCGACGATGCCACCGGTGAACAGGCCTCATTTTGAGACTCGGCGTTGTCTATGAAACTCAGGGCAGTCCACTTTCCATCGCCCCGCGCTCTTTGTACATTGGCAGTTTGGAGTCGGCTTTACGGCTGGATGATGGGAGCCGTATGAGCGTAACCGTCCATTCCGGGCCGTTATTCCCGAGCTGATGGTTTCCCGTTAACGTGCGCGGTTCATTAATGAGCGGAGCACAGAAGATGCACGAGGTATCGGAACAAGCGGCACGCAAGAGTCGCGATCAGTGGGTCGAG
>JAJSAJ010000870.1 GCA_024274855.1 Planctomycetota bacterium
ACCGGAGTCGGCGGTGGGGTGTCCGTCAACTCGTCATTTAACTGCTCGATTTCCCGCTTGACATTCTGGTACATTCTGAGATAGGCGTTGGTCATCCGGCGTGGCAGCCGACTGATCTCGCCAAAAATAACTTCGCCTCCATCGCCAATCCGGTCTACTTTTGGTTTCACGGATCGATTGTAGACGACTTCGGGATCCGTTTCGCAATAGTTTGCGCGTATCCGCGGATAGAAGTTCGGGTAACTTCCCGAGTAGATCCGCCAATCTTCATCCCGATCCATCACTGACAACGCGGCGAAGTGGGGGATGCGGATCAGGCCGATCACGGCCCGAACATAGGCTGCCGGCAAACTCGGATCCGTTTGCGGCAAGTTGTACAGTACGAGTGTACGCCGATGAGAGTTCCAGAATCCCATTTGGCCGCACTGCCACTGTTGCCTGAGCAGATAGTGTGCGATTTCACCACTCCGAAATATGCCCAGCGCCGGTAATAACGGGTAGTCCCGTTCGATGCTCGCCGTCCCCGCCGACGCACCGGTCGCCTGGTCCAGTGTTCGTCGGACCACGAATTGGTGAGGCGGATCACCCAACTCCAGTACCGGCCCCCGAACGACCGGATGGTTGATTTCAGGCTGATTGAGGGCCCCGATCTGCGAGGCGCCTCGCACTCCGAAACCCGCCGTGCTCGGCCAAATCTGCACGGGGGGACGAGGCTCCGCGTTTCCCGAACGCAACCAACGCCCACGCCATACCGCGTCTCTGGCAACAATCTCGCCACGTATGCGCCAGCAAGTCATTGTGGCATAGTTGACAATCAATGCCATGACCATCAACAGGATCGGCAACCAAAGAACCAGCTCCAACGGAGCCAGGCCTGAACGCACTTCGCGCGTCGGATGCCGACCTTTGCCAAGTAGTGATTCTGATTGTGAGCTGGACACACGTCTGCTCCGAAAAGTGTCTTGCTAATGGTGATTCAACCAGCGAATGTCCTGTGGGGTCAGACCGTTAAGGTTGGGAACCGCAATACTGTCGTCGCCCAGCACATACGGGCTGGTCACGAGAATCGCGCCGAGCTGCTCCGCCGATGCCGGTGTCATCTGGACGTTCCAATTCTGCGTGAACAACGACCATCGATCAGGATGCCAACCGCTCGACTGCAGCACGGGCCTCCACCAATCTTCATCGGGCTGCTGTTCGGGATTCGGGTTCAAGTCCGGGAAAGGATTCGGCATTCCGGGTATGCCACCTCCGTAGAGACCACCCTCGTGCCCGCGCCATAAACGGGGCCAAACCAATCGGCGTTGTGGCACAAACAGCATGATCTGCGCAAAGGCTGTCGAGTCCCCCTCGACCGGGTTCCGAAAAACTCCGGGGATCAAGTCGCGGTGTTTCTTCCGGTAGACAACTCCAACAAACATGTAATCCCGTTCGATTTCGAATTCGTCCGGTCGACGCGTCCGTAATACGTGCGGCAAGTTGCTGTCGGGATACTCGTCGTCCAGCAGGCTCTTCAGCTCGCCACACGTGAAGATCCTCCACAAGCTGCTGAATTGGCTCATCTGTCCGAGCAAGTCAAAATGCCTCAACACGGCGCTGTTCCATCGGCGCAGGTACATTTTGGCCAGCTTGTCCCGCTCTGCCTTCGCACGCCGTAGATAGTTTCCTCCCTCGCGTAACGGGTCGACGACCGGCAATGTTCCCAGGCTCAGTTCACTCTGGCCACCAACCGGGTCGACGCCGGTTCGCCACAGCACACCTCGCAATTGCACTGGTTGAGGCCAGGATCGGCCGTGTCGTCGAGCGGCTTCGTCTGTGGCGATCTGGACCATGCGCGGCGTCGTCTCGACCAAGTCGATCTGAAACTGAGGGATCAACTCCTCGAACAGGATACCCTCGAACACGGGTAACATCAGTTCCGACCCAGCAGCTGCCCATTCGCTGAACGTGAAGATCATCTCTCGATCGCCGTCGATGGCTCGATCGGGCGGAATTTTCTCATTGACTGCCAGGCCGAGATCCGCGAACTTGAAAAATGCAGATGGTGTGAACATGTACCGTCCGATACGTTCCCAATTGTCCAGCATCTCCGGCGTCAAGCTTTCCGCCCTGCGCGCCTTCGCTTCACGCATGAAGGCGGTCAAGGCAAACACCTCGGAAAGCAGGTGATTGGTGAACGCCAGACTATTCATGCTTCGGGTTAAGACCACGCCACCAGAATAGGTCGCAGCGTCCGCTGCGTTTTGCATCCGAATTTTCTGATCGACCTGTTGCCCGGTATTCATTACCATCCCGAGCAACATTACTAGCGCCAACAGTGTGAATACCGAGACGATGCTGATCGTACCCCGTTGATCACAGTGGAGACGCATCGGCAGACCGACCGCCGCTCGAACGGCGCGGCCGAGTGCATCCAGGAGAATGATGGTCGCGTTTCTCATACGCTCTCTTCCAGTGCCCCGATGAATCAGAAACTCCGCGGCAACCAAGGCAAGGGGTGGATATACGATCGCCGATAAGGCGGCTCGGCCGAGGGAATCGTCGGTGTCGCCTTCTGGCCTTCATTGCCCAGCCGAGTCATCGCCGACAAGGTTCGGGTAAAGACACCGTTGCGATACTGGATTTGATCGGCCACCGAGTCATAGCCCGTTACGTTGTTGTCGGTACGCCGTGCCAACAACCTGCCGGGGCCGGGAAGTAATGCATAATCGTGAATCACCCGGACGAAAACCTGATCCTGCCAGCCGATTTCATTCGGCCGCAAATAGCGGTCCGGGAAATCAGGCTGCAGATCCATCTCGGGATACAACGGCACATCACCCCAGTAAATCCGATCGCCACAATGGTGAACCTCAATCTCGACCCATGTGTGTGCCAGTGCATAAGCCAGCTTGTTTCTTAGCCGGGCCGGAATGCGCAAATTGGAGGTCGATCCGGGGGCCAAGGCCCGATAAGCACGTTCGATCGAAGGAAGCATCGCGTTGCCAAGCTGGCTGTCCGGTGCACCGGTGTTGATCGATGGGCAAATCGGCATGCATGCCATCGCCGCCGCCAAGTGGATCTGCATATACTTGTCGCCAGTTGGCTCGACATGGTAAACCCGATAGATGCGGCCACGGACTTCATATTCGCGGATCAGCACAAGAGGCGCCGAGCCAATCCGATTCTCCGCATCCAGTTCGGTCCCCAAGTTCGCGGGAATCCAGACGATTGCGGAACGAGCCGCGGCAAATGCCGCATATTCAACCGTGATTCTCGCCATCGTGATCAGGCTCAATTGCACGATGAACATCATGATGAATAAGAATACCGGCAATGTCAGTATGAAGCTCAGACTCTGAACGGCGCCCGTTTGATCACGGTGCAATCGCTTCAACTGCGCCAACTGAAGACGTCCGCCGCTAAAACGAATCAGCAGCCATTGGCATATCAGCAATGCCACAATGGCAACCAGATACGGTGTACAGGCGATAAGCGTTTCTCGATGCATGATGCACCCTGCAGCTATTGAATCAGGTGAAAACGCACGATCAACACGGCAATCAAGGCAGCCGGCGAAAGAAACACGTGGACCTGCAATGGGGCTCGCTCCTCATCGGTCAACGACACCCATGATCTGGCCCACAACACACACTTTATTCGATGGAAGAGCCGTTTAAGCAGTCGGGCTATACCAACTTGCCACACCAAGCCAATGAGTCCGATACATCCTCCCATCACAAAAGTCCACAGCATCGCTTCCAGGCCCACCGAGGCCCCCATGAACGTTCCCAGCATCGCAACTAACTTGACGTCTCCTCCCCCCACCCCACCAGGAAAGAAAACGAAACAGACCAGCATGATCGAACCACATGCCAAGAACCCCGCCAACGCCGACCAGATGTCCGGAATGCCGTACCACACCACATCCATTTCGGTCCCGTGAACCATGTCCTTGCCCAGCAGTGTGGCCGTCACACTCAAGGCAAATCCAGCCAAAATGCCCGGATATACCGTCCAATTGTGGATCACATGCGAGCGCACGTCGGTCACGGTCGAAATCAACAGCGGGACCAGTAACAGAACGGTGGATAGCATGGTACGCCGGCGTCAGACTATGGTGTCGGCGCGTTCTGGGCGCCCGCTTCCAGCGAGTCCATGCCCGTGTTCCAAAACTGCTTGATCCGCGGCCATCCATACCGGATGACAAAGATTAAGATCGGCAGCGCAATCGCCGCGATGATCAAGACGGTTTCGATACTGACCGAGCCCTTCTGATCATGGTGAACCTTCTTCAGCAAGTTACAAATTCGCATTTCTCTGTTCCAGTTTTCAGGGGTCTCACGATTCAGCCAATGAATGTGCTGCCGGATAAGCGTGGACTAAAGAAACGGCCACGATACCAGAACACAGGTCATTTCATAAACAAGATTCATTATGCGAGGTGCTGCCCAAAGCACAAAAGCAACCATCGGTAAAATGACGCCAATCGCCAGGACGAAATCAAGTGACGCCGCACCAGACCGATATCTGGTGCTCCGCCTGTGCCCACGTCGTCCAATCCGGTCTCCGCGTCCGCCAATCTCCAAGACTGTTCACTCCTCGACTCGCACTCCTCGACTCGCAATGAGCCTTTCGTCCAATGCCGAGGACCGGTCTCCACATTGCGGACCACTCGCCCTTTGAACGTCGTCACGTTGCAAGTTCTGTCTTGAAAAAACCTTACTGCGTCAACCATTGATTCTACTGGATCGTTGACACCCGTCAAACGTCGACTTCTCGCCCGGTGGTCACCGTTGGACGAACGTGGCCGCAAACGACGGTGAAGAAACGGTCTTGCGTCTTGGGTGGTCTGCGTAACCCGTTCAAGGGGACTGAGTTGCGGCGATTGTTCAAGGTTTCGCTACGCGGGATCGGTCCAAAGCAGTTGGCTGTGCTTGATCAGCTGTTGCATCCCGCGACTGATCGGTTCGGCCGCAAAAGTGGGGCGAATTCCGGTGGGATCCAAGCTTGCGATCAGCTTTCCCTCTTTGTCTTTGCCCCGCATGTTGCAGGAAAAGAGATCCTTCAACTCGTATTGGTCTTCTGGGTTGAGGCCATGGATCTCCGTGATCCGTGTGATCTTTCGCGAACCATCTTCCACAAATCGGGACAGCTGGACGACGAGATGAATGGCGGATGCAACTTGAGCACGTGCGACGTGAACCGGCAGTTTTACGTCGGACATTAGCGAGAGCGTTTCCAAACGAATCAACGCGTCACGAGCAGAATTGGCATGTACGGTTGATAGACTGCCGGTGTGCCCACTCAACATCGACTGCACCATATCCAACGCTTCGCCCCCGCGAACTTCGCCCACAATAATCCGGTCGGGTCGCATCCGCAGCGAAGCAACAAACAGATCTCGAATTGTCAGAATCCCCTTGCCGTGTTCGTCACCCTGCTGGACTTCGAGGTAAATACAATGCTCCTGAGATAGCTTGAGTTCCGACGTATCTTCGATAACGACAATGCGTTCGCCCTCCGGTACGGCAAGCGCAACAGCGCCGAGCAGCGATGTTTTTCCCGTCCCGGTACCCCCGGAGATTATGATGTTCTTGTGTAACCGTACGCAAATCTCCAGAAACTCACGAGCAGCAACCGACAGACTTCCGAACCCGATCAGATCGTCAAGTGTGAGTCCACCTGCCTTAAACTTGCGAATGGTCAGGCAAGTTCCTTGGCGAGCTCCGGGAGGCGTGATCGCGTGCACACGTGATCCGTCGGGGAGCCGAGCGTCGAGAATGGGATGGGTTTCGTCGACTCCTCGACCAACCCATTGTGCCACATTCCGGACGGCTGACAACAAGGCGTCCTCGCTGCTGAAGCGAGCGTCGGTCTTTTCAATCTGTCCGCGTCTTTCGATATAGATCTGATTAAATCGATTCACCATGATTTCCGTGACCGAATCGTCTTGAAGGTAAGGACCGATCGGACTCAAGAAGTAGCTGATACTGCTCCGAAAGATCTCTTCTCGGGACATGGTTTTCGCTGCCTCTCTGGGAAAGCGTGGTATCGTCTGACGTGAATCCAACGTGATTCGGATCGGGACCGATCACGTGCGAAAAAACGGGCTCTTGCCGGTTCCCTGTTGAAGGACACGGAAAATGGTCTCTTCTGTTGCCTCTCGTGCTCTTTTTTTC
>JAJSAJ010000871.1 GCA_024274855.1 Planctomycetota bacterium
GTCCGGCGATTCGAACACGCTCGCTGCACACAAGCCGGTTGCCGCAACACCCAAGTTGGCCGCCGGTTTCCGCAAGAAAGGTACGAGCAAGCAACTTTAGCGAGCTGTGTGGATTGTGGAAACCCTCCTGCCGCAAAACGAGCGAATTCGGGACTCGACGAGCCCGCTCTTGATCGTCATGTGGTCCACCACACGAGAGGGCGAAGCTCCTGCTGAGCCGTAACGTCAATCAGAGTCGACACTTTTCACCGGCTCGGCCGGAGCCTCGCCTTCCCGTTGGCCCAGCTTACCATCACCACCAACCAACCCCTTTTTCCCTGCATCCGCGGCGACTTGCGGCTTATTGCTGCGAGTCCGCGGAGTCAGGGCGAGCGGATTACGGCGACTGCCGCGCCCCGGTACAAAATGCCAGTTTCGACCTTGCTCCAATCCTCCTGAACTCGTACAGTTCGCACCCGATTGAGACAAGGTATGGCTCTACGCGATCCGGCTTAGCGGGTGCCAGATAATTCGCTTGATCACTGTCGTATCGAATGCAGCGGGATGCGGTGTGGCAAGCACCGCAGTCGCTGTTGCCAACGTGTATGGCTGAAAAGCCCCAATGGGTGCGGCGTGCAGCGACGCCAGAGTCGAATCGCGAACACCGCGAGGAGTTGGCGTTTGCAATCCTAGTCAAATCCATGCCGTCGTCATGAAATGCGGCGAGCCTTCAGACGAACTTTAAAGAAGTTGCTTTCGGGAGATTTACGATGCGGAATCTGTTGGGAACCTTGACTCTGTTGGCAATCATTATCGGCGTCGTCGGCTTCTCGCGAGATTGGTTCGTACTAAGCCAGCAGACCGAAGGCAAGGAGACCGAGGTCCATTTGCGGATTAATCGCGAGCGAATTCGCGAAGACACCAAAGATGCCGCAATGGTTGCTCGCGAGGTTCGCGAAAACATCGAGAAGAAAATGGCCGACCGAAAAAACGAGGAATCCAACCCGTGGCGTTGAGCCTGAGACGGTTTTCAGACTGGGTCGAGTCCTGCTTGCTCGGGTGTTTGGCGGCGTGCACGTATCGCACGATCACGGACAACCGTGCCGCCCTCGATCACCTGGACCTGCTCGAACCCGCTCTGCTTCAAAATGCATGATGCGACATGGGCACGCAAGCTGCTGTAGCATGTGATGACAGTCGGTGCTGAGTGGTCCAACTCACTCAGCCGACTGCGCAGGATGTCGAGTGGTATGTTGATGGGGCTCTCGGCGTCCGGAAATGGAAGCTTGCGAACCTCTTCCGGCATTCGCACATCCAGAACTTGCAGGCCGGAGACATCGGCTCCCGCATCGATGAAATCGGTGATGCCGTCCAGCTGGTTGCACGCGGCAAAACCAGCCATGTGCACAGGGTCTTTCGCGGACCCGAATGGCGGGGCATACGCCAAATCAAGGCCCGCCAAATGCCGCACGGTTCCTTTCATTGCCATGACCGTGGCAATAACATCGATACGTTTGTCCACCCCCGATTCGCCAACCGCCTGAGCGCCTAAAATCCGCCCATCGTCCGGATGGAAGACAAGCTTCAGTGTGATTACGGACGCGCCCGGATAGTAGCCGGCGTGATCGTTGGCCAGAATCGTGACACTTCTGGCCGGAATCCCCAATCGGCCAGCCTGCGCGATCGACAGACCCGTGAGGGCAGCCGTCTGCGTGAACACGCGAACAATCGCCGTTCCCATACAATCGGCCATTGGCGTGGCACGACCGGTCGTCGCGTGCTCGCCCGCTAAGCGTCCGGCCCGATTGGCGGGCCCTGCAAGCGGGATCGGCATGGTCTGTCCCGTCGGCCCGAACGCGTATTCGGCGACATCGCCGACCGCATAGATATCCGCGTCGCAAGTCTGCGCGTGCCGGTTCGTGCGAATCGCACCGCTGCTTCCAAGCTCGAGCCCCGCATCTCGAGCCAGTTGGCTGTTCGGGCGCACACCGATTCCCAGTACGATCAGATCGGTCTCGAGGGCCTAGCCATTGTCCAACTCGACACCCACTCCCACACCGTTGTCATCGGTCAGAACTCTTCGAAGGCCCGTTCCCAGATAGACGTGAACTCCCTGCTTGCGAATCTCGTCCTCCAGCGGCCGAGCCATTTCCGGGTCGAGGCCGGGGAGGACTTGCGGCTGGAGCTCGACCAACGTTGTCTCGAATCCAGATCGTACCAATTGCTCGACCATTTCAAGCCCGATGAATCCGGCCCCGACGACGACGGCCCGCTTTTTCGGGGCGTGCCGCATGGCCGTCTCGATCGCATGCGTATCGGGAATATCACGCAGCGTGAAGGCGTTCGGCGCATCGATGCCATCCAACGGCGGCGTGAGCGGACTGGCACCCGGTGCCAGAATCAACTTGTCGTAAGCTTGCTCGTACGAATTACCGTTCACATGGTCCTTGACAGTGACCGTCTTGCGGTTGCGGTCAATCGCGGTAACCTCTTGGCCGGTCCGTACGTCCAATCGGAACCGTTTCGCCAGAAAACGTGGTGTCGCGACAAGAAGGCTGTTTCGATCGCTGATTTCACCACCCAAATAATAGGGAAGTCCACAATTGGCAAACGAAACGTAGGCACCTCGTTCAAACAGAATGATCTCCGCATGCTCGTCCATGCGTCGAGCACGCGTGGCGGCCGAAGCGCCGCCAGCCACACCACCTACGACCAGAATCTTCAAGGGTGAGTCCGCCATTACCTATGTCTTTCGTAACGTGAATAGAGCAAATTGCAAGCTAGATACGTGCCAGCTGCTTAGGATTCGCCAATCAATCACTGTCGCACGCTTCCGCGTACAGACCCCCATGGGCTCGCCCCATGGGTGAATCAGTCTCGCAGCTAAAGGAGGATCGCCGCACGAACGCCCTCCAGTAAACGCGACAAGAATTGATTCGCCAGCCCTTAGCCGCCCGCCAAACGGGTTGGACACGCCTCGAACTGCCGATTGACCGGGCCTTGTCGAAACCCTGACACCCACGGCGATACGCGACAAAATGACGACCGCCGGCCACCCGTTCCAACGGAAGGCACGGCAATAATCAATTCCCTGTCGGAGGCCTCTTTTCACCAGTTGCCGCCCGACCGTTGGCGCCAGTTTGGTCATCCTTCGTGCCCAACTTCGAGTTGTCGTGATCCGGCTCAAACATGTCTGGCTTTTTGCGAGCGGTCGCGGTAGCACGACTCGCGTCCGGACTTGGTAGCGGAATGGTGGACAGGGGCGACGGGGTGTTGGACGGGGTGTTGGACGGGGTGTTGGACGGGGTAGTGGACGGGGTTTGATCCATTGATTGAGCCGAACTCGGCCCACAGCTTTTGGTCGTTCACGTCGACACACCCATACTCGGCAGAATCCAAGTTTGCAGGGCAAACCAGCCCAACAGCACGCCGACGAATAACAAAAAATCACCGTTGATTTTTGCCGCTCGGGACGAGCGTCGATAATCTGACATGATACTCACCTCACTTCTCGCTTCCATATGTGAACAGCGATTATGGCTATTGCAGTTGTGTGCGGCCCACGGCTGCACATTATTTCACACGCGTGTTTTCAGAGATCGCATGTTTGTCCACTATGCTCACAATTCCCAGAATCATTGCGAAATCACCCGATCTCGCATTCGTATAACGTGGTTTACGGCCCCAACCAAAGTAGGGTGTGTCAAGCTCGCCGAACTAACGCAAGCAATCAGTAAACAGGTAACGCGAGCGTCGGCACACCAGATTCCGGTATCCATCTTTCAAACATGCGAGCAGGGTGCGTGCATTCTACGAAGCCAGATTCCAGCCTACCTGTCACTTTCGGAACAATCCGCCACGGACAGAAAGCGTTTTTCAACACAAGCCAGCAGATCCGCCAGATGCGGCTGAGCGACACGGTAATATGTGCGACGCCCCTCACGTTGGCTAGTCAACAGCCGACATCGCTGCATCAACCGTAGATGCTCGGACGCCATGTGGCTAGGGATGTGGCAGGCATCCGCAAGTTGGCCGACGTTGAAATGGCCTCTGAGCAACATCTGCAGCATCCGCAGTCGGGCCGGGTGTGCAATGGTTCTCAGGCACTCGGCGGCCTGTTGCAGACGCTCCAGCTGCGGCATGCTGCCGAGCTGTGTTGAACCGGCGTCCTGCTTTCCCCGCTCGCTTGACATCGACGATCTCCTGTCCCGTGTCTTAAATATATCGTGATATCGCGATATGTCAAGCTGCAGGACAGATGGGGACGGGACGAACGGATGTGCGGCGAGCCTCCGGGTCTGGGTGGACCCCGGAGGCTCGCGCGGGCACAGGCCATGAAACAAGTGCACAATCGATCAGCGACGTCTAGGCGACCTGGTTCGGGCGGTGGCGGTTCGAACCACAAACACCTCGGCATTGTCGATGACCCAGGGTGTTGACCATGTGTGGCCGTTGTCGGCACTGCAGACATTGAAAAAGAATGTCTTGAATCGCATGCAGCGATAACTGTACGGATACTGTGTGCCCAGGTGGTCTTCGGCGGTCAAGTCTCCCAGACCCGGTTTGGCATAATAATGGACTCGGCCATCAGGCGTAAACGACATTCCGAACGTCCACCAGCCGGTGGTCGTGATTTGTTTGACCTTGTAATCGCGCCCGTATTTGTCTCCGCGGATTCGGAGGTAGGCGTAGTCGTTTTCTCGCTTGCTTCCGTCTTTGCTCTCAAAGGCAATGAACATACCGGGCCAGTAGGTTTCCCATTCTCGGTCACGAAACGTCTCGACGGCACAACGGAAACCGAAGTGGGTGCCGGTCCGGTTTTCCCATTGATCAACGGGTGGCAGGAAGATTCGCACGACCACATTTGGACTCTGGCTGACGGGGATCTTGCTGCGAAGCCGGTAGCTGACGTCGCAAATGAAGTCGTCTTGTTGCATATGATAACTGGGCAGTCCGGGGATTCCGGTGTGGACGGACCGAAGCAACATAGCGCCTTCGCTTCCCTCGGGACCGCCGGGGGGGGTTGGCACACGTTTTACGACATCGGGTTGCCCCCGCTTAACGCCCTCATACCAGCGTTTGTTGGCCGAGA
>JAJSAJ010000872.1 GCA_024274855.1 Planctomycetota bacterium
AATCGCTCGACAACCTGTTGTTTCTGGTCGGGACGCACTTCCGCTTCAACCCGAACGATGCCGACCTGTTCGGCAATCGCCTCGGCCGTCGCGCGGCGATCGCCGGAAAGCATCACAACATCGAGTCCCAGTTCGTGCAACGCGCGAACAGCTTGCCGGCTGTGTGGCGAGACAGGGTCCGTGACATGGATTGTGCCCAGCAGTCGATCGGTATCGGCAACCAGCAATACTGTCTGCCCTTGGGCGCGGCCCCGCTGCAGTGCCGATCGGTCCAGAGCGCTCAGGTCGATCGTGTTTTTTTCCAGCAGTTGTTCGGTCCCAACGATCAGGCGTCGGTCCCCGGACCGTGCGACAATTCCCTCGCCGGGTACCACTTGTAGTTGATCCGTTTCACCGACCGTGACGCCCATCCGCGCGGCTTCGGCCTCAATCGCAGCCGCCAACGGGTGGCTGCTGTGCCGCTCGGCAGTCGCGGCAACCTCGATACACAGTTGGCGATCGGGCGCGTCGATTTGAACGACCTGAGCTCGGCCTTGGGTGATCGTCCCGGTCTTGTCCAGCAACACCGTGTTGACCGTTCCGGCCAGTTCCAACGATTGTGCCTCTTTGATCAAAATCCCGTGCTCTGCTCCACGGCCTCCGGCGACCAATACGGCCGTCGGCGTCGCCAGGCCGAGTGCACAGGGGCAAGCGACAATCAGAACGGAGACCATGCACGTAATGGCGGTCTGGGTTTCACCAAGCACAAGCCAGGTGACCAGGGTGAGGGCGGCGATTGTGAGCACGCCCGGAACGAACCATCGGACAACACGGTCGGCCAGTCGCTGCACATCGGCCTTCGACTCCTGCGCCTTCCGAACCAACTCGATCATCTGCGCCAACGCCGTCTGGCCAGACGCGCGGACGACCCGTGCGGTGAGCGAGCCGTTTCCATTCATCGTTCCGGCGAACAGCCTGTCACCCGCCTGCTTGCCGACCGGCATCGACTCGCCCGTCAGCCAGGATTCATCAACCGCACTCTGCCCGGTAACCACTTCGGCGTCGAGCGGGATCTTGTCGCCTGGGCGGACAAGGATCGTCTGCTCGGTCTGAACTTGTCCGACCGGCACATCCGTCGGAAGACCATCGACCAGCAGCATTGCCCGGGCGGGTGCCAGCCGAAGCAAGCGGCTGATCGCCTGCGAAGCGCGTCCTTTGGCCTTCACCTCAAGGTACTTGCCGAGTGAAATAAAAGTCAGAATCATCGCCGCATCGCGAAATGTCAGGACAGTTGCTCCTTGGAATAATCCCGCCACGCCGGCCAGATAGGCGGTACCCGTGCCGAGTGCAACCAGAGTGTCCATATTGGCAGCCCGGTGGCGCAATTGCCGCCACGCGCCGTAAAAGTACGGCCAGCCAACGTAGCACTGCACCGGAGTGGCCAGCAGCCACTCGATCCAACCGGACCATGGTGGCCACTGGTTCGGCCAGAACCGTCCGACCAGGATGATCGGCACCAGC
>JAJSAJ010000873.1 GCA_024274855.1 Planctomycetota bacterium
GAACGATACAAGGTCAGGAAATCAGATGTAAGAAATCCCAAACCACAAGACTGACAGCCTGATTCTACCTGCTGTACCGCAACTTTTCACTTCGCATCTCTCGCTTTTCATGACAACTCAGCAACTGCTGGTGTGCCGGCGCTCGCCGTGAACGTTGCGGATGATGGAGGACTCTTGACGGCGAGCTGGTCACACCCTACTACTACGATGCGTTCCCAGCGCAACTATCAGTGGACGATAGAATGCGCCGGGAAGGGCCGGACAAGAGGCTCGATAAAGGGCGTCTGATTGGGCAGCTCCGATTGCTTCAGCAGTTCCTTAGTGTGTCACCATCGTACTGGTTTGCAACAGGACCATATCACGATACTGACCGTCGGAGGCCATTAATGCTGTGTGTGTTCCGATCTGCTGGATCCGCCCTTTAGCCAGCACGACAATTCGGTCGGCATGTGTAATCGTGCTCAGACGGTGTGCAATGATCAGGCAGGTCCGGCCGCGCATGAGCGTCTCCAGACTGGCTTGGATCATCCGCTCGCTTTCCGTGTCGAGGTTACTTGTCGCTTCATCCAAGATCAAGATTCTGGGGTTGGCCAGGACCGCCCGTGCGATCGCCAGACGCTGACGTTGTCCGCCACTCAGCTTCACACCCCGTTCGCCAATCACGGTTTCGAAACCACGTGGCAAGTCCTCGATAAACTGCAACGCGTTGGCCATTTCAGCTGCACTACATATTGCGGCGTCATCGGCGTGCCGTTTGCCATAGGCGATGTTGGCCGCCACGGTTCCATCAAAAAGAAACACATCTTGTTCAACGACCCCGATCAACGTTCGAAAGCTCTCGACATCGATTTGGCACAGGTCGACGCCATCCAACAACACACGCCCAACGGTCGGATCGTAAAACCGCACAGCCAAATTACACAAGGTCGTCTTGCCTGCACCACTCGGACCGACCAGTGCAATGGTTTCGCCAGCCTGCACATCAAGTGAAATATCCTCCAAGGCAAATCGCTCGGTACCATGATATCGAAAACGAACGTCTTCAAACGTAATCCGTCCTTGCACATCAGAACGATCAATGGCTACTGCTGCGGAGCCATCCATCTCTCGAGGTTCTTCGAGCAAATCAAGAACGCGGTCCAGTCCCGATAAGCTATTTTGAAACTGTGCGGCACTTTGGGCCAAGACGGCCAACGGAGACAATAACATCAGCAAGTAGACCAGAAACATCATAAGGTCACCGAGCGTTAGTTGGCCTTCGAGCACACGCCAGCCACCGTAGAGCAGCAAGGTCGAACTGGCCAGCGGCGTCAGAGTGGCCCAGACGATCTCGATCGTTCGCATCCACCACCAGGCGTATAACTCCTGTCGCCCCATCACGTGATTTCCCCGCATAATCCGACTCGTCTCCGAACGCTGGCGGCCAAACGCCCGTACGACGCGCATGCCCCCAAACGACTCGGTTGCTAACGCATCGACTTTCTCACGCTGAGCCCGGACGCGACGATGCTGGGGCCGAATACGACTGATCCAAGTGCGGTGCGAAAAATAGACCAAGGGCACAATGACAATCGCTCCGAGCAACAATCGGAAATCGATCCACGCTAGAATGCCGAGGCTGCCAACCAATTGCACAAACGCTCGCCATGGATTGTAGAGCATCCCGAACACTAACTCGCCAACACTGCCGGCATCCTGCCGCAAAACGCTCGCCGCACCACCCGATTTCAGCTCCTGCACTCGATGCATCGGCAGCCGGACTGCTTGAGCGAACACTTTTTTTCGCACTGACATTTGCAGCAGTTTTGTCACGCGAGTGGCGTGCCATCGCCCCCAGATCTGAAGGCCCGTCCTGACCAACGAGATGGCTAAGACCCCAGCGGTAATCGTCACCAACAATAGCCAAGGATCACGCGAAACCCAGCCGGGAACCGATTCGGGGATCGGCTTGCTCCCGAGCACATAGTCGACGATAAACTTTGTGGCCGCCGGTGGAATGAGTGCCAGCGTTGTGGCGACCGTAAGTGTCGCAAGCGAAAAAGCGATCGAACCGCGATGACCACGAGTCAGCCCGTAAAAGCTGTGGAGCAACGTGGAAGAAGACCGCTCGCGAGGCGTATTCCGCCCGTGCCGCATTCCCGCCCCGCGATCCAGAAACTCGGCCTTGTATCGGTCAAACTGCGCTCGACTGGAAAGTGTGTGATGCATGAACAACGACGCCGGATTCCATGGTTACAAAGTGAATATGTTAGCTCGAAATGGAACACATCTCGCCGCCTCAAGTCGGTTTGCGAGCCGAACTCCTTGCCCGGAACTCTTCGTTGCGACTCTGAACAAAGACCCAAGTTGTTTGTTCCTCGACACGCAGTGTAGACGAAAAAGACACATTCTGTCATCCGCCGATCACACGGTCGAGATAGCACTCTGACAACGATACGGTGCATCATGACTTGACAAACGCTCCACCTTTTGAACAAGTCAACTTCGCTGGAACGACCAAGACCCAATGGACGCTCCAATCGGTACCTCAACTTTGTTAACCGCTTAACGTTCGCTTCCAAGGGGTCAGACCCATTTTCGGCGACAAGATGCGTTCGCGTAAAGAAACGCTTTCTCCGCCGAAAATTGCGTCAGACCCCAGCGACGTGAACGGCTACGAAATCGATAAAACAGGGCCGTTGCCCAACATGATACCCAATCCCATGTTTTCCTTCCGTGAAGTGAAAAAGCCGAAAAGTGTGGATGGTCCAGCGATACTCGCTGTGCTTCGTTTTTCTTGACATCACCGCATCATACGGCGTAGACTCTGACCATATCTTGCTCCATTTCTGTAACAACTTCATTCAGGGCCATACCGACTACCAATCCCATGTTCATTCGAAAGTACAAGGCCGGAGAGGAAATCGAGTTGTGGGACCGGTTCTCTATGACAGTTCGCGCAGTCAACGTCCGAGACTATACGGCGGAGCAGATACGGGCGTGGAGCAGCGTGTGGTTGACGCGGTGAAACGGCTTGTGGAAGGCCTTGATCGTCAGCCCCGATTTTCCGCACGTCTTCGTGGCGAAGAGCAGTCAGTCGAGGCAGACGCGAGGAAGCAACTCTCTCTCAAACGCGATGTCGACCAATGCGGGGTAAGATTGTATGCTTTCCTTTGGTAAAATGGGGACGCGTCCTTCGTTGATCGGATTATTTCGCGAGAAAATCATGGCCCACGAAGGTGGGGTTTCCAGTAATGAAATGGCAATTGGATCCGAATGGTTTCGCGCCCCGCAACTGCTGGATAGCGAGAATATGTTCCGAAGATCGAAATAGCTCCTGAGTGTGGTGAACTTCCACGCTACCCCCCCACAATGAGGATCGCCCACTGATGCCCGCCATTGGCCTGCGTTTGCGACTCGTTATCCCACTAGCTTGCGTCCTAATCGCCTATGGTGGGCTTTACACTTACCTTGCGGTCAGAGCACAGCGCACCGAAATATTGAACGAGGCCACGCAAAGCACATTGCGTCTGGCGAAGACGGCCCGCCGCACCACCCGACACGCCATGTTGCGATCGCGACGTGAAGATGTGCATGAGATGATCAAGGAGATCGGCGCCCAGAAGGGCATTGAGCACGTTCGAATCTTCAACAAAGAGGGCATGATCATGTATTCGGCGGACCGTCGCGAGATCCACCGAGTCGTTGATCGCAAAGCAGAAGCATGTTTTCAGTGTCACGAGGCGGCAAAACCGCTCACCAAGCTCACAACGTCCAAACGGGCGAGAGTCTTCGATTCGGAAGATGGGCACCGTACCCTGGCGGCGATTGATGTGATCTACAACGAGCCTTCCTGCTCCAACGCCTCCTGCCATGTGCACCCGCCCGAACAGAAACTGCTGGGGGTCCTCGACATCGGCGTCTCCCTGGAAGACGCCGACCAGCGCATCGCGAAATCCGCGCAACGTGCGGTGTTGTTTGGGGGACTGTCGACCTTCGTTATCTGTTGCTTGGCAGCCTTCTTGATCCATCGATTGGTCAATCGGCCCGTGGGACAAATACTCGATTGTACGCGGAAGGTGGCCCAAGGTGACCTCTCCTGTACACTCGATACAGGACGCGATGACGAGATTGGAGTTTTGGCCCGGTCTTTCTGCAACATGACGGCGGATCTCCGGAAAGCCCGTATCGAACAAAGCAACTGGTCTCAAAAGCTGGCTGCCGAGGTCGAGCACAAGACACGAGATCTGAAGCTTGCACAGGCTCAAGTCATGCGTTCCGATAAACTTTCGAGCGTTGGATTGCTGGCGGCAGGAGTAGCACACGAATTGAATAGCCCCCTCACCGGCATCCTGACATACGCGCATCTCGTCGCGCAAAAGCTGCCCGACGAATCCGCCGAGAAGAAAGACATGCATGTAATTGTCACGCAGGCTGAGCGTTGTGCGACAATTATCCGACAATTGCTCGACTTCTCACGGGAACATTCTCCCGAAAAGAAACACCAGGACCTGCATACCGTACTGGAACAAGCCATTGCTCTCGTGGAACATCAGGCACGTTTCCACAACACAAAGATCGAACGTGATTTCGCGCCGAATCTGCCGCCCGTTCTGATGGATATCGGCCAGATGCAGCAAGTCGTCTTGAACCTGTTGGTTAACGCTAGCGAGGCCATGCCGGAGGGCGGAGTCCTGACCGTCGCCACTCGGTGGCTGACGCAACCCGGTGGCGATGCGGATAGTATTCAAATGACGTTTCGTGACACTGGGATCGGAATTCCCGCGGAAAACATCAGCCGAGTCTTCGACCCGTTCTTCACATCCAAGGATGTCGGGAAAGGGACCGGCCTGGGATTGGCCGTCTCGTATGGAATCATCGAACGGCACGGAGGGACGATCGTGGCGGACAGCACGCTCGGCGAAGGAAGTGTCTTCACGATTACACTCCCATTGAACGGGCAGGTTGATCGGCCCAAATCAAGCGAGGTACCGACTCGTGAAGAATGAGTTGATTCTGATTGTCGATGATGAGGATGTCGTGTGCGGCAGTTGCGAACGCCTGCTGATGGCCGAAGGATACGAAGTCGATACCTGCCAGAACCCTCTCGAAGGACTCAGGTTGGCCGAACACAAACCGTATGACTTGGTCCTTGTCGATTTAAAAATGCCGGAAATCAGCGGCATGGAGTTCCTGAAACGCGTCAAAGGGATTCGTCCGGATGCCGAAGTCGTCATCATGACCGGGTTCGCGGAAATCTCGACCGCGATCGAGGCAATCAAGCTGGGCGCGGCCGATTATATCCCCAAACCGTTCAGTCCTGACCAACTGATCGTGTCGATCGGCAAAGCACTTGAGAATCGAAGGATCGTCTCCGAAAACCGTTACCTCCGACAAGAACTTCAATCTCGCTATCGATTCGAGAACATCATCGGTAGCAGTAAGAAAATGCTGGTCGCGTACGATCTGATTGCCCGCGTTAGTCCGACAAATACAACGATCGTGATCCGTGGTGAAAGTGGAACCGGCAAGGAACTGGTCGCCCGAGCAATTCATTTCAACAGTGCCCGCAAGACCAAGCGGTTCGTGGCTGTCGATTGCGGTGCCCTGCACGACAATCTGCTGGAAAGCGAGTTGTTCGGACATTCCAAGGGGGCCTTTACCGGAGCTGCCTCGGCGAGGAAAGGCTTCTTCGAAGCTGCGGAAGGAGGAACCTTGTTTCTCGACGAGATCGGCAACACGTCACTCGCCCTCCAAACAAGGTTGCTCCGTGTTCTGCAGGAACGAGTCTTCACACCCGTCGGTGATACGCGCGAGCGAAAAACCGACGTACGCCTGCTCGCAGCCACCAACAAAAATCTCGAAACGATGGTGGCCGAGGGCTCGTTTCGCGAGGAACTTTTTTACCGACTCAATATCGTCACCATCCAAATACCACCACTGCGCGAGCGGCGCGAAGACATCCCCGCACTGGCCACCCACTTTGTCAACCGATTCCGTGAAGAAACGGGGTGTGGCGTCTTCGAAATTGCACCCGACGCACTCAACCTCCTCGTCGATTACGATTGGCCCGGAAATGTCCGTGAATTGGAGAACGTGATTCACCGGGCCGTTGTTCTCGCTTCCGGACGCGCCATCGTCGCCAATCAGCTGCCGCCCGAGATTTGTGGTGGCACCACCCGTCTAACCATCGACACACCCCAAACCAGTGAAGAACTCAAAGAAAGTAAGAAACAAATGCGTGAGAAATCTGTCGAGGAAATCGAACGACGCTTCGTCATCGAGGCGCTAAAGCGTAACAACTGGAACGTGACACACGCGGCCGCTCAAGTAGGAATGCAACGCCCCAATTTCCAATCGCTGATGCGCAAGTATCGAATCTCGCTCCCCAAAAATCGACTCGGTGACGACGGCCCCTAACCGTGCCCACATTGATGGGCCATCAACACAGCCCCTGCCACAACGGCCAACGGAGGCATTGATCGTAAGGTGGTCCAGTAGGTCCCGCTTGCCGAGCGGGACATGGCGTAATCCCGGACGCTACAAGAGGTTTGGAACTGCAGCCGGGACCTGTTTGCCTGCTGCTGGACCGGATTGCGATCAAGGCCGCCAACGGACAATCAAACACCGTCGCCCTGATTCTTCCAGGGATCGTATGCCCCCCGCCTAGCGATCGCGACCCGCCCATTCGAGTGCATATTCGTGGTCACATTGTATACAAGACTTATGCACCCCCGTAGGTTGGGCATCAGTAGGGTTTTCCCGTATCTTTGTGCCCGACTTCACCCGAAAGCCGCATAAGAAAAATATACATATATCCGTTCTTCGACAGAATCCCCTTCTGACCGACGAACGGCTCGTGCTCACAAGCCGTTAGCAGAACACACGTTGCGTCAAATGTGCACTTTCTTCCTGTTATTCGCGTTTTACGGCGCCTCGTTTGCATATTCATTGGACGGTGGCTTTCGGGATGGACGCCCCGACGAGGAGTTGAGTCATGTATCAACCGGCGAAGATATTGGCAATCGATGACGAGGAAATCGTGCGTGAGAGCTGGCGACGCGTGCTGGTATCCGATGGGCACACCGTCAGCGTGGCCTGTACTGCGGACGAGGCGATGAGGATGCTTGCCGGGGAGCACTTTGATGTCGTACTGCTGGACCTCAAACTTCCCGGATTTGGCGGAATGCACCTTCTGAGGGCAATCCGCAGGTTGGCCCCGAAGACCGAAATCGTTGTGATCACCGGATTTCCGTCCTTAGAAAACGCGAAGGAATCGATTCGCCTCGGAGCCTTCGACTATGTGACAAAGCCGTTAGTTCCACGCGCGCTAAGCAATGTGGTTTCTCAAGTGCTCACGTGTAAACCCTGGAAAGTACAAGAGAGGTAAGGACATGGTAACTGCGAGTAAACGTGTGTTGGTCGTGGACGACGAAGAGATCGTACGGGATAGTTGCTGGCGCGTTCTGACTGACGCTGGATACACCGTCCAAACAGTCAGCAGCGGGCGCGACGCACTGCGTGCCTGCCGCAGCGAACCTGTTGATGTCTTGCTTACTGACATTCGCATGCCTGATATGGACGGAATTCACGTGGCACGCACTATTCGGGAAGAGTTTCCCGATGTGCGCGTGGTGATCATCACGGGATATCCCAGCCAGCAATCGGCCAGCCAGGCTGAGCAGTTGGGGATATTCGACTACCTGGAGAAACCGCTGAGTCCGGAACGTCTGAGTGAGGCCACGGCGGCCGCACTGGCCGGTTCCCCTCGGTGGCGGGCGGACGACGTACTTGGTCAAGTGGCACTTGCTGCCGCACCATCGGCCCCTGAAGTCGATTGCGAACCGGAAACGAGCGAACGGTCCGCATCCCTACCCGTTCCGGCAACGACAGAATCTCCGACGCAATCCGACGAGCCACGGAATGACTCGGTGGACAGGCAGGAACAACTTGCTATCACCGCAGCGACAAGTGAGGACGCGGCGACGGAACCGGTTGAAACCGCTTCGAAAGCGAGTCCGCTCAAGATGCTAGCGGTGATGGCCGTTGCACCTCTTCTGGGATTGGCGTTTGTTGTCTTTCTGCCGGTGATCGGTTTCGGAATGCTCTTTGTCGCGTTGGCCTCGGGACTGACCGGCAAGGCGTCGACGCCTCAAACATGATTTCCATTTCGAATGTGACTGGGGCATGAACATTTTTTGCCCGATTTCGCCATCTCGAGGGAGCGGTCTACTGTGATGATGCCGGAGACGAGATCCGCGTACTGTTTTTTGTCGTTGACATTGGGGCTGTTCGGCACTTGCGTCGCTTCGGCACAGATTCCCAACGAGCGATGCATTGACTGCCACAGCCAGCTTGAAATCGGTTTACTTCCGATGGTCTTCGCGGATGGCAAGACTGTTTCGGCACACATCGACAAAGAGGCATTTCTCCAATCGGCTCATGGAAAAATGGCGTGCGCCGAGTGCCACCGAGAGTATCATCCGGAATTTCGCGAGGGCTTCGATCGCTCGGGAGCATCGGAACGCTCGTTACCGAGCCATGGTGAGTATACACGGGCGATGAATCAGGAATGCCGGCGCTGCCACCAAGCCGACGGAGACGCGTGTTGCAAGCAAGTCTCTCAGGTGCTGCATCCCGAAAGCGACAAGGAGACTCCAGATTGCACCGGTTGTCACGCGCCACACCGAATGAATCGGAAAACACGCAGTGCCGACATGGTTCGTAAGTGCGCGAAGTGCCATGAAGATGTCTACCAGCAGTTCTCCACCAGTGTGCACGGTAACGTCGAGCGCGTCCCCACGAATCCTGATCTCCCGACGTGCACCACCTGCCATACTGGGCACTTGGGGGGCGGCAAATCACCAACGGTCGATCGCATTCGTTTGGGGCGCCCGTGCATGGGATGCCACGGTGACGCCGCGTTAATGGAGAAGTACAACGTTTCCGCCAACGTGGTCACAACATACCTTCAGGACTTCCATGGTGTCAGCCTGCACTTCTACGACGGTGATCTGAACAACGTCAAAAAGTACCCATTGGTTTGCGTCGACTGTCATGGTTACCACAACGTCAAGTCTCTGACAAGTGCCACTGCGGTAGCCGATATGAAAGCGGGACTGCAGCAGGCGTGCCGCAAATGCCACAAGGAGGCAACGGCCAATTTCTCCGATGCCTGGCTTTCGCACCGTGAACCCAGTTGGACAAACAACATACTGGTGTTCCTGGTTAAACTCGGCTACACGATACTGATTCCGTTCGTCATTTTGGGATTGATCGTGCATATCGCCTTTGATGTGGTAGTCCAGCCCATTCGCAAGTGGCGTAAGACCAAGCGGCAGGGAACTGAGGGACACGGATCGGCAGACGATCTGAAGCAACCTGCCGGCGTTCCCGAATACTTCGTGCGCTTTTCACGAACTCAGCGGGCTGAGCATTTCATTGTGATGATGACGTTTGCCGTACTCCTCATCACCGGCCTCCCGCAACGCTATTATGAGACAACATGGGCGGCGACAGTGGTCCGTTTGCTGGGTGGAATCGACCTTGCCCGACTTGTTCACCGCGTGGCGGGTATAACGTTCACAATAGTCGCCGTACTCCACTTTGTTCGAATCGGTGCGGGAATCATGTTCCGAAACGTACCCCTTTCGATGGTACCAACTCGGAAGGATTTCGAGGACACCATCGGCACGCTGAAGTACCAGCTCGGATTCTCCGACAAGCACCCTCAAGCCGATCGATTCGACTACGGCCAAAAATTCGAGTATTGGGGAATGGTGCTCGGCAGCGTGGTGATGGTCGTCTCCGGCTTCGCACTTATCTACCCAATGGTCCTCAGTCGATACCTGCCGGGTCAATTCATCTCCGCCGCGCGCATGGCTCATTCCTACGAGGCGATGATGGCGCTGTTGACAATCATTGTCTGGCACATGTACGGAGCCCGTTTCAATCCCGTTATTTTCACCGGCAAGATATCGAGCCGATATCTGGCCGCGCATCACCGGTTGGAATACGATCGTCTCGTCCGAAACATCAAACAGCCTCAAGCTGAACAAGCCTGCGGATCAACACCGACACCCCAGTTCGCCACGCAAACGACGACCGAACCGGCGTGCGTCGTGGATCCCGATCCCGTAGGCTAATCATCACCGAGCGCGGTGACACTACGAAGAATGTCACACGCCTCGCCATGATGCCGGACGAGCCCAAGAACGACTTCTCCAGAATTCACTGCCGGCGGCTCGTAGCCATCGGGACATCTTCCTTGGCAATATGTTCCAATAGAGCCTAAACTTTGTCTCAAAACGGGAGGGCGAGGCTCCTGCCGAGCCGTTCTGGCAAACAAAACAAGAGGCTCAGCAGGAGTTTCGCTGTCCCGGAAAAACTGCTTCTCCGGGTTTGAGACAAAGCCTAGACTCCGGTCAACCCAACGCATGAATGGTCGCGAAAGAACTCGGCAGTGATCCTTCCGGGCGATGAGGTTGCGCAGGACCAGTTGGACCGATATGCGACCGTGTGGTTCGCACCAGGAATCCACAACCTTTCAAGGCTGGGCAAAGCGCCCTGGTATCAGACACTGGTTAAGAAAGGCCAGACGATCTACCTCGAAGGGGGTTCCTATGTCATGGCGCGTTTCAAGAAGAACGACAATCTGGGTAACGGCCCGGCATCGATTGTCGGTCGTGGGGTTATTTCCGGAATCAAACACAAGTGGGTTCGTAGCTTCTCCGAAGGAAGCCAGGTGATCAATATCGATAATCTAATCGGCGTGACCATTACCGACCGGGCCTGTTTCGGGATCTATGGAGGACACAACATCGACGACATCGCGATGCTCGGAGCCTGGCATGGCAACACCGATGGCCCTGATTATCTTGATGACTGTCTCATTCAGAACAGTTTCTTGATGGCTCATGATGATAACTTGAAGCTGAATAACAACACTCACGCCAAGCACTTGGTGATCTGGCAGTTGGCCAATGCCCATGCCATCATGGTTAAGGAAATGCGGGACCACGTAACGTTTTCCCACAGCGTTGTCGAAGATGTGGATATCATTACCTATTTCAAGGCACCGACGATTTGGGACCGTGGGTGGGCCAAGCTTGGTCCGGGAGCAATTGCCTGCGTTACCGGAAGCGACCTGCAAGTCAAACACTTTGTCTTTCGGGATATCCGCATCGAATCGCCCTACTTGTACCGCGTGTTCAATTTCTACAATCTTGATACGAACCTGCCGTATACGCCCCCCTGGTTTTCACCGACGTCGGAATCGAGACATACGCGAATCAACGGTGTCTCATTTCGGAACATAACGGTAACCAGCCCGGTCATTGCGTACCGTTCTCTACTCGGTTCGGCTTATGACAACTCGTTCTCGAACATACGCTTTGTCAACATCAACATCAACGGAACAACCGTTACCGACAAGAACCGAGATGCGTTCTTTGAAATCGAGTACGATAAGGTCAAAGGCGTGGCGTTCTTGAAAACCGTCGACGACAGTCGCGGTGATCCCTAACGCTATTGGAGTGCACAACGGATCTCGGAATCGGCCACCCGCCGCGTCAATCGCGGCGGTGCGACGGAGGCGCAAAGCTACAAAAGGCTTTCAGGCGAGACGCGGTTCGCGCGAGTTTGGGCCGATAAACCACTCCTGGAGTCTTGACAAAACTGTTACTACCTCGAGTCCCAATGACGTCAAGAACTATTTGTATGGTCATCCCGCTTTCTTGATCAGGCTCCCAAAGTGACCTTTTAGGACTCCCGCCCCCTAAGGTTCGACCAGGCCCTGGCTGTCGGCTAGGAAGCCCGTCGCGCGCGAACCTGTGGAGGCAAGATGGCCGTGGCACCACCGCCGGCCATGGTCAACCGTTCGTGAATCATCTCGGACAGCCGAAGTAAGCTCCCGCCATACTCAAGCAGTTCGTCGACTTGCACATAACCAGCCATGCCCGCGTCATAGCAGGACGTGCTCGGCTGGTAAAGCCAGACACGAATACCTTGATCGATGAACCA
>JAJSAJ010000874.1 GCA_024274855.1 Planctomycetota bacterium
CCCTCGCCCAGCGTTTCTGGGGGCGATGCGAAGGTGATGGTGGTAGGGGCGGCCCCTTTCGTCGAGCCCGAGCGGAGGTTCCTCGTGGCGCTGTTTGGTTGCACCATTGATGAATCTACCCACTAGTTTCCCGGAAGACCCTATAATGTAAGCTATCGCACGCCCCCCCGTTTTCTGAAGGGACAATTCGAATGGGCATGCCTGGAGCAAGCGAATTACTAATAATCGCCGTGATCTTGCTGCTAATTATCGGCGTTCCGGTTGTTGCAATAACACTCGTCATCGTCATGACCGGTCGTTCCAGATCGTCAGAGAATGTAGACGAACACCGAAACGCCAATCCATAGCGCAGTACCAGTCGTTCTCGGGCTTGAGCGGGCAGATCGTGTGGTTCAACAGCAGAATTGCTCGTCGCGAGAGTTGCTGTGTGCAAGCGATCGATCTTCAGCAGGCATGATGAAACCATCGCAGGTGGCGGTCGGTGTCCCAACGAGACCACGTGAATGAAGACCACGAATTCTGTGCCCCGTCCCCAGCGATAAATCACTGGGTTATTATCAATTGTCCCTCCGGGACGAACAACCGTGGCCGCCATCGTGCAGCGTGCACCATCAAACGCCCTCTCTTGGAATGGTCTGGATCTGAAAAGGGGCGTCGAAATAAACGGCTACGAATTCTAGCGAATCGCGTTGGCCACGTGGGGACATTGCGATAGACGGGAGTGACACCCAGTGGAGAAGCTACCGGATCACCAGAGCGAGGTTGGTGAAAGCGAAGTGGCACAGGACAGTGAACTCGTGGAAGAGATCCTGGTCCCATTGGCGCCCGTGCATTCGACCGGAACGATCACATCCTTGATTCGCCAATACCAAGCCAAGCAACCAGATTCCGAAGATGCCTTGTGGGAGGCGGTGATCGACCAACTCATGCGGGCAGCCTCGCAGATGCTATACCGTTATCCGGTTGTCGTACGCGATCCAGCGGAACTGATGGGCCAGCTGTGGGAACGCCTGGCAAGGTTTCTAGCCGGGTACGACGTGGCCAACCGCAGACATTTCTTCAATGCCGCGTGTCGCCACCTTCGATTCCTGCTGTTGGACATTGCCCGGAATCCGGATTGGCCGGCACAAGATTCATCGCAACTGGCCGTTCCATTAGATCCGCATCCTGGACCTCTCGAGCAAGCTGGCTCGAATGAACGCAAGGCGATGATTCAATCGGCCCTGACAATGCTGGATCAGCTTGACCCCACTTTGCAAGAGATCATTCACTACCACCTATTCTTGAGTATGTCGTTCCGAGAAATCGAAGAGGCCTCGGGGATCCGGCGTGCGACTGCGAGTGATCGGTACCGAAGGGCCCTTGTTGAACTCAAGCGTTTAGTTGGTGGCATGCGAGGGAGGTAGGAACCGAAATGACCGCCGAGACTTCACCCGTTCCATCTGATGATGCGTTAGAGCGGGAACTGAGCGATTTCGTTTGGAAAGCTGTGTTCGCAGAGCTGACCGTTGACCTGGACGCAATCGTGCCGGCCGACCGATCAGACTTGCATTTCGTGTTGAAGCGGGTTCGGCGGCGAGCGGAATTTGCCCGCCTCGGTCGGGAAAACGTATTTTCAGATGGCTTACGCGACCGGCTGAAGCAGTACGTCGTCGAGAAGCTCCTTGGAACGGGTGGCATGGGTGAAGTGTTCCTGGTTCGCAGCCGAAGCAGTGGGCGGCGATTCGCATTGAAACGTGTACGACGTCAATCGGGCGTGTTTTTGGGTGGCGTCGAGTTTCGGATGGCTCGAGAACAACAGCTCTTCCAGGAGCTTCTAACGTGGATCGGACTACCCCGGCACGGGAATCTCGTCGCTTGTTGTTTTTTTCGCTGTCTAGGAAACGAGTTGGCGATTTTTTCCGAGTACGTTCCAGGTGGTTCGCTTCGGGAAATGATCATTTCGACCAAAGAGTCTCCAGCAGTGGACATGCTGACTGTCGTCGATCTCGCACTCCAAACACTCGCCGGTTTGACATGCCTGCATGCGCATGGAGTGACACACCAGGACATCAAGCCACAAAACATCCTGGTCGGCGGAAAGGACCGCGTTGTCTTTAAGATCAACGATTTCGGTATATCCCGATCGTGGAAAAATGCCTGCCATTTAGAACCAGGCAGTGCGGTCGAGGAAGAAGTACCGGTGGGTGGCTTCGATCCGGTTTTCTGTTCACCCGAGCAACGAACATCATCGGTCGTCTCTTCGGCAACCGATATCTGGAATTGGGCGTTGACGATGTTGTTTGCTGTCACCGGCGAAGTGACTTGGGAAAAGGGGCAGGCTCCGTCACTGGCTCCCTTGGAGGCGACACATGGCGAACCTGGCCGATCGCTTGCCCGGATCCTGGAGCCCTGTTTGCATGCGGATCCCCAGCTTCGACCCAATGCCAGCTGTCTTCAAGAGGAATTGCGGCCGGTGTACCATCAGCTGGCGGGCCGGGACTTTGAGGATATTCCAGTCGGATCGCTCGCTGAACTCAGTAGTATGGCTCACGACTTCTACCTGGATCACGAGGCACGGGATCTGCTTCGCCAATTCTCCTCGACCGAAAACACCGAGGCTTTCTTGCTTATGAACAAGGCAGCGCGCTTGTGCGATGCGCGCAGTTTTGACCAGGCGAGTCAATGTCTGCGCCGTGCCTATCGACTCTTGAAAGACAAGTACGGGGACCAGCGCTTTCGCCCTTGGACAGTTCGGTTGGCGGCGGCGCTGATCCACGTCGGTCAAGTGTACGACAATGTCAGACAACATGATCGTGCCGTAGAGCACATCGAACTGGGAATTGACATTCTTCAACAGCTCGCGGGTCCGCCACACGTTTGTGAATGCAGACCGCTGCCTTTCGAGATTCCTTCGCGGGACTTGTTGTCATTGGATGTTCCTAAGAAACAGACCGAGGCTTCTGACAGAAGTGCATCTTTGGCTCGACCGTTGCGTTCCCGTCCAGCCACGTATTCACGCGTTCCCGGGGACTCCGAGGAATGGCATCTATTGAGAGACGTATCGCCGTCGCGTCTGGAGCAGATGTTGCCCGATCTGAAGGCGATGGTGGCCGATATTCGCCGAAAGCATTAGCCGCGCTCCCGCCCCCCGCGTGCTTGTCACGTGGGAGCGCA
>JAJSAJ010000875.1 GCA_024274855.1 Planctomycetota bacterium
CATCTCATCCAAGACAAGAACCTCGCTTACAGCACGTTCAATCAAGCGGTCTGCTCGCTACGTTTCTACTACCGGCACACCGAGCCGATGCCGTGGCCGGTGACAATGGTTCCATTTGGAAAACGACCTAAGACGCTGCCGATGACGACAAAGGGGACGTGACGACAAAGGGGACGGGGGTCATTTATTGGAGAACGGGGGCTGGCGGCCTTGATCACAAGATGGTCCGGGTAGGTCCCGCTTGCCGAGCGGGACTTGGGATAATCCAAGATGCGGCAAGATGTCTGGAACTGCAGACGGGGACCTGTTTGCCTGCTGCTGGACCAGCTTACGATCAAGGTCGGGGCTGGCACGCTTTTGATCGCAAACCGCACAAGCTGGCCAGAGTTGCATGCGGTGAGAAGGTGACCAGGACGCGTCCCACGGGAGCTGGTGTCGCTTGCCTAAACTGCTCACTCCCGCATAAGAAGTGTGCCAGTCCCCGTTTGATGCCCCCCGTTTGCTGCCGCTGCATGCATGCTCCCAACGCAACGTGCTGACGCCGGCCCAGGTCGGACCCGATCAGTGCAGGTGGCGGGCGTCTGCCGCCAGGGTCGGCCCCGAAGGGAGCGACGCCAAATAGCCACGGGCCAGTGACCAAGCGGCAGCGATGCTAAACCGCTTCGCGGTAACGAAGGAACGGCAGAGCCTGATCCATTATCACCGGCAGAGCCGATGCCTTCATCCGGAGTCAGGACTCAAATCAACATCCCACATGTGGAGCCCCGAAAGTCGGCGACAGACCAAGGCGTCACCCCGGACGAAGCTCGCGACCACTTTTTCATTTGATCCGGCGACTAGGTGCCGACTGCCTGGAATACGCGGCCGGCCTTGCGGAGATACTCCAGGTCGCCGGCTTCGGCGTGTCGAGCTACCTCGTCGAGCCAGCGTATCGTGGCCGGTTCGAGGCAAGGCTCGGTAGGGCAGTCTTCGGGATAGACGACCTCGACTTCCACCTCCACCGCGTACCGGCCCCGTTGGACCCAGCGTTTCCGCGTTTCACGTCGTTCTTGCATGATCTACTCGGGAAAATAGACGGTGACCAACATCGCCCGATGGCTCTCCGGCAACCAAGCCCAGATCGCTTCGACCGAGGTACCATCAGCCAATTCTTCGCGAACCACAATGGATGCGTGGGGCTTGCTCGCCGGGCGTTCCCGTTCCAGTTTCACTTCTTCCAGACCCGGTACCAACTGCCACACCGCGACGTCACGCTCTTCGGCCCTTTCGTCAGCGTGCCGGGACACGAGGAAACGGTCCTCGCGTACGGCCAAACGGATTCTTTCGAACAGCCTACCAGTCACTCGATTCTACGTGACACGTTGGAACGCGGCAAGACAACCAACGCTCGCGAAGAAAATGGGTCGGGAGTTGTTGTTTTTGTCACAGATCGTCGTCGGGCGTTTTTTGGGGGACGCTCTGGAGGTCGAACAGTGAATTCCAGATGCAGTCGTTTGGCGATGCGCTGGCCCCAATCGTCGCTCCCGAACGGTCACCCGCGGTGAACAAACGGACGGGAACGGGGACTGGCACGCGTATATTGCCCTTGGGGTCAGGCCTTGTGTTTTGTTGTTCGTGCGATTGTCGATTTGATGGCACGGAGGTCTTTTCGCGGTTTTGATTTCTTTGACGCGTCCCGGTCGACCCGGTGGGCTCGATTATTGGCGCTCTCGGGGCGACCCAAGCCAAGGGGCGCCGATTGTTCTCGTCGCGCAGCGGTCGTCAGACGAAAACGCGAAGGAGGGCCACGCCGTCTGGTGATGAACATCGGCCCATGCCCCCGCGCGAAAAAGGCAGCCGCGCTGAAAAGGCGTGTCATTGCTCCGCGTCTCGGCTACAATCAGGGTGCGGTGGCCAATCAGGGTGCGGTGGCTGAGGAGCTCCGGCACCATGAGCGACGTCACACACATCCTGTCCCAAATCGAATCGGGCGACCCGTCCGCAGCCGAACAGCTGCTGCCGTTGGCCTACGACGAGCTTCGCAATCTAGCCGCCGCCAAGATGGCGCAAGAGGCTCCCGGCCAGGCGCTGGCCATTATGGATCATCCGAACATCGCCAAAGTGCTCGAGGCCGGAGCCACCGAATCAGGCCGACCTTACTTCGTGATGGAGTTGGTGCGCGGGATTCCGATTACGGACTTCTGCGACCAGAATAGCCTTACCACGCGCGAGCGGCTGGATACGTCGCGGGCACGGCTGATGGGACCGTCGACACGCCCAAGGAGAACCTGAAGGATTAGAAAATGTCGCCCCAATACGCAACGCGGCGGAAGATCGAATTCGAGGCGCAAGCCACGGGGCCTTGAGCCCTGAGACAAGACAAGCCGGCCGATGAGCTGAGCACGACCAGGCGCCACTCACCGGCCGGGACCCTGAAGTCCGCAGCGCACAGTCCGCGCGCCGCGAGCAGACGGCCTTTTTAGTGTACTACGCGGACCGCGTTTGAAAACAGGAGGGTCCACCAATGAAAACCCGATTCCCCCAAACACGCGTTGTAGCCTTGCAGCTTTGACGAGAATGCGACCGACAACGGAAAATAGAGTCGGCTTGACGAACACATTCGCAGGCTTCCTTGGACTTATCGGTTGCTCAACTCGCTTCCGATCCGGTGTGGGCAAAGCGTCAGACATGCACTTGGCTAACTTGGTAATGGTCAGCCCGCGTCGTGCCACCTCCTGAGGCAACCACCGCTTTGCCACACGGGGCAGAGTGCGCAGCGCCAGGTGGAGGTGGTTTGCCATTTCGCAGCGTTCCGCGACAAGGTACCGGAGCCGAGTGCGTCCCGCGGCGGAAACAGCCATGAGCCGGGCCACAGGAAATCGGTTACCATTTGAACGGGGCGCCGGATTAACTTAAGATACAGGCTCTCGCACTTTTCAATTTGAGAAACAAAAGAGCCCCTTCGAGGAAAACGGGGGCAGTGACGGCCTTGCTTGAAATTCCCGCCTGCCATGAGGTATACCGATGAAATGCACCGTTTTGTTCCGTCTGTCGTCACTCCTGCTCGTCGCACTGCTTCTTTCGAAGCTTCCCACGAGTACTGCGTTCGGTGAATCGACCTGGGAGGCCGGTTGCGGCACAACCGTGATCACGCCCGCCCAATTTATGTGGATGGCAGGATATGGTTCCCGCACGCATCCCGCCGAGGGAAAGTATTGTGATATTCACGCAAAAGCGCTGATCCTGGACGATGGCCAGGACCATCAGGCACTATTAATCACCCTTGACGTAGTCGGTGTGGACCGCGACTTCAGCCAGTCGATCCGTCACACGCTGAAACAGAAATTCGGACTAGACCCAGCCAGCGTCGCTATCTGCTGCAGTCACACGCACTCGGGACCGGTTGTCGGGCACAATCTAGCGCCGTTGCACTACCTGCAGGTGGATTCGACCCAGCAGGCATTGATTGATCGCTATGTGGGTATTCTGAAACAGCGTGTTGTCCAGTCTGTCTCGCAAGCGATCGCGAATAAACAGCCCGCACGTCTGGCCTGGAGTTCGGCGGTCGCAACCTTTGCCGTAAACCGACGCAACAATCGCGCATCGGATGTTCCACGACTGCGAGCCGAGCACAAGCTGAAAGGCCCTTTCGACCACGACGTGCCGGTCCTATCCATTCGTGCGGAAGACCAGCACTTGCTCGCCGTGGTATTCGGTTATGCATGCCATGCAACCGTAACGAGTGATTACCAGTGGTCGGGTGACTACCCTGGGTTTGCCCAACAGGAACTAGAAGCCGACCACCCAGGCTGTGTTGCCATGTTTTGGGCCGGGTGTGGCGCGGATCAGAACCCACTGCCACGCCGGAAAATCGAACTCGCTCGAAAATACGGCAAGCAACTGGCCGAGGCCGTTGAAACGGCACTCGACAGTAAAATGCACGAATTGTCCGGGCCATTGCAAACGGTCTATCGCGAAATCCAATTGCCGCTGGACACATTGCCGACAACAGAGAAACTCGAACAACTTGCCGAATCGACCAACAAGTACGAGCGTGCGAGGGCCGAGATGCTGCTCGAACAAATCGCCGATGGACATCCATTGGACCAGACCTACCCGTATCCGATTGGTGTCTGGAAGTTTGATGATCAAATCGACTTTGTATTTCTGGGCGGCGAGGTGGTTGTCGACTTTGCACTTCGTCTTAAACGTGAACTGACGGGAAAACGAACGTGGGTAGCCGGCTATTCCAACGACGTGATGGCGTATATTCCATCGTTGCGGGTACTGCGTGAGGGCGGGTACGAGGGTGCTTCGGCGATGGTCTACTATGGCCTGCCGACAACCTGGGCACCGCCGGTCGAAAAGATGATCGTCCAGACGGTCCATGACATGGCCGATCAACCGACTCCGGCCCCAACCGCTGCGGGAGCCGAATAAGCCGCGGGACTTGCCCGACGGCGTTTGGTAGCCGTTCACGCCACTGGGGTCTGACGCAATTTTCGGCGGAGAAAACGTTCATTTACGCGAACGCATTTTGTCGCCGAAAATGGGTCTGACCCCTTGGAAGCGAACCGGCGGCCTACATTCCGTGAACGGTTACGGCGTTTGTTCGGAAGAAAAATAGAGTGACTCCGCGCCCCGATTGGTCGATCAGGGTAACGTGAAGAGTCGCGAAATCACCGGGAATCCGTACTCCGCCGCGCCCGTCAACACTCGCAGATTCTTCAAGAGATCAGCCTGCCCACCTCCATGGGTATGACCACATAGGACAATCACCTGCCGGTCCGGATATTGCGTGGCAGTTTCCAACAACACATCGCCGAACGCCTTGCATGTAAAATGCGGTGCCCATTCATCATCCGAGATGCGTCCATCGTACCAACACGCCTCACGAAACGGCGGGACATGGGTCAAAACGTAAACCGTTTCGTAGTGTTCGAGTGCTCTGGGCAGCACCGTCTGGAGGTACCGAGCCGCCTGGTCACCATAGGCTTTCAATGAGTGCCAACGGCGTTCCTTGTTCTGGCCGGCGAGCTCACGAATCAGCCGGTAGTCATTCATCGAGACCATGGAACGTTCGTAGTCACCCAGCCGGGCATCGGCCCAACCGTCATGCCCCACCACACCGACGCGCCGGGTCAGACCAATCGGACCAGATCGGCTCATGTAGAACAGATTGGTTCGCTCGCTGTCTAACTTCTCAACCGCCTGGCGAACTTCCCCAATGGACCCGAAATAATAGTCGTGGTTGCCAAGCACGAACAAGATCGGAACATTCAGTTTGCGGTCCAGTAGTTCGAGATATTTGACCACATCACTTGACTCGGCAATGTCCCCCGTGATCAAGACTGCGTCCACAGCCGCGTCCCAAAGCGTCTCGATGAACTCGCTCAACTGAGTTGGCCTGACGAAGTTCAGGTGAATATCAGTTAGCCAGGCAACACGTATCATTCATTTCATCCAAGAAAAGGCTGGGCTGCTTGCCCCTGTCAGCTACCGCTCGGTGACAAATAGGTAGTCGTTGACGGCGTTTTCGTCTGCGATCGCGTTAGCACCGGCGTTTTCCCCGGTTTCCTACACGCCCGATTTATCATTGGTCATTTGACCTTACTCATTTATCATCGAGAGAGGCAGCGCAGCGGAGTTATACTCTTTCCCCTGACCCCTGACCCCTGACCCCTGACCCCTGACAAATGACAAATGACCCCTGACAAATGACAAATGCCGCTCCACGCACTCTCGCCGTGAACGGTTACACAAATAGATCGTTCCCGCTCGTCACGGAATTTTCCAGGCAAGCCAATCCTTTAACGAGCTGGAATGCCAAGGCAACCTAGCCACTAGTCCCTGCAAGCTACCGATGTCCAATACAATAAAGATGCTTACGTCCCCGAACATAGACATGTCGATTCGAGATCATGGGCGATGCGAGCGTACGGTCGTCAAGTTGGTTCTCAGCCAGCTTGTTAAAGTACGATGCGGCCGAGACAACGGTGCACAAGCCGTCCAAATTCAGAAACAAGACGTTGCCGTCCACGGCCACCGGCGATGCCTTGTATTTGCCCGGCAGGCGATGTTTCCACTTTAGCTTCCCTGTTCTTGTATCAAAGCAGCGCGCGATCCCTTCATCGGAGATTGCAAACAACAGAGTATCCCATGCTACCAAGCTGCAGGTATCGGGCGTCCCTTGCCCGTATATCCACACGATGTCACGGCGCGACAGCTTGCCTCGCTGACCAAGTCGCACGGAAAACAGATCCCCTCGCAACCCGCGCGTGCTGAAGACCAGGTTCCGCGCCACGGTCGGACTCGTAACAGTCCGACCTCCTATCAGCCCGGGAAGATACCACAGCTGGGCACCGGTCCGAGGATCGTAACCGTCCAACTGGTTGCCCCCCATCACAATCAACTCGGAATGCCCATCGACACGAGCCAGAACGGGCGTTGTGTACGCGTCACACTGTTCAGCCTTGGCATCCGGCATGCGACTGGTCTTCCAACGTGTCTTCCCTGTCGCAAGATCATGAGCGACAACGTAGCTTTCAACCGGATCGTCCTGCAGGTCCGCGAGCGAATCTTGCATGCAAACCGATATCACTGTGCCGTCAAACAGCACCGGGCTGTTGGCATGTCCGTACCAGACCGTATACGGCCCATAGTCCGCCTGAAGGTTTCGATGCCAGCGCCGATTCCCGTCGAAATCATAGGCTGCCAGATCGCCATTTCCGAAATGAGCAACGACGGTGGTGCCATCGGTCACCGGCGACGGACTGGCCAGGTTGTGCAGCTTGTGAAAATAAATCTGTTTGCGTTTCACGCCCTTGCGAGGCGCCGTTCCGGTTCCCACTTGCCGCTTCCAAACAAGGCGACCAGTGCGGGCATCAATGCGCAGCAACACCAGCCGGCCGTCATCCGAATGCCCTGTCACGAAGACCGCATCGCCCCAACAAACCGGCGTGCTGTCGCCCCACGCCGGCAGCGTGACTTTCCAGGCGATTCCCCGCTGTTCGCTCCAAAACAACGGTACCCCGCGTTCCGAACTGACCCCGGTTCCCCTCGGGCCTCGCCATTGCGGCCAGTTTTCCGCACGCGACTCACTGAAACCAATCAGGCAGCATGCCAAGGCGAACAGGAGGAAAGGAGAGCGGTGCATCCTTGCGTGCAAAAGAAATCGGCAAGACAAGCAGCGAGGCGGCCCATTCAGATGCGGCCGGTCCTGTAACGACATATCATTGTCACTCGCCGATCGGGCAGGCCGGCCAAATGACTCGAAAAGTCGTTTCATCGAAACTGATTGGTTCTTCACCGACAAGTATTCCTGACGCGAGTTGAGGGCCTCGGGTTGTAGCTTCTGCTCGCCGTGCGCCCATGTTTGGAATTGAATACCGGATTCTGGTGTGCCACCGCTTGCCGGCACCGGTTGCCGACAAGCAAACGACCTTCCCGGCAAGCTCCGGCACCCTCTGTGGATTCTGGCCAAAGGCCACGTTACGATACCCCGGTTGCCAATAGCCAAGTTCGAGGTATTTTCTGCCTGATGGCGATCGTCGAGACACCCCGTTGTGCGGCCGCACTGGCCAAAGCCACCTCGGCACCCGACACAATACTTCATAAACGGTACAGCCGAACCTTATTCTACCGTGAACTTCATGTCGCCGACAATAACGATATCACCCAAGGTCAGTTTGTGGGCGCGGCGAGTTTCCACTTGGCCATTGACCGTAACCTCGCCATCCTGGATCATTCGTTTTGCTTGTCCACCGGAGCCACTGACTCCCTGCAGCTTCAAGAATCGATCCAAACGTATATTCGCGAGCTGCTGATCTGTCATTGCTTATTTTCGCTGTTGTTGTGTGCTATCAAATACGAGGTATCACAATACCGGCATTGTAGGCTCGCTTGTGGTACTCGCCGAGCGGTTGGAAAGCCTTTCGTAACCGTTCACGGAATGTAAGCCGCCGGTTCGCTTCCTAGGGGTCAGAGCCATTTTCGGCGACAAGATGCGTTCGCGTAAAGAAACGCTTTCTCCGCCGAAAATTGCGTCAGACCCGAGCGGCGTCAACGGCTACAGCCTGTCGTACGCAGCCAGGCCGGGTTGCTAGATCGGCGATCCTCGGTAAAAACCGGCCGGCGTGACACCGCGGGTACTTGGTCCACCCCGTAGAATAGAACCTGAAGGCCGCTCGGTATAGCCATGATGGTGGCCGTTGACGAAATGTAAGCCGCCGGTTCGCTTCCAAGGGGGCAGAGCCATTTTCGGCGACAAAATGCGTTCGCGTAAAGAAACGCTTTCTCCGCCGAAAACTGCGTCAGACCCCAACGGCGTCAACGGCTACGATTGGTGGAACGGTTGCCCAAACCGTGTGGGCTCGCAACCGAAACGGTCATTCGAGCCAATGGTGGACGGCGAATGAAAGACTTCTCGCCTGCGGCACGCGACACTTGGCGATTTGATTTGCCAAGTTTCCTGTTTCGTCGCTTCCCGCGGCAGCGTAGAATACGACGTAACCGTTCACGGAATGTAGGCCGCCGGCTCGCTTCCAAGGGGTCAGACCCATTTTCGGCGACAAAATGTGTTCGCGTAAAGAAACGCTTTCTCTGCCGAAAATTGCGTCAGACCCCAACGGCGTGAACGGCTACAATACGACAAGGTCGAGTATCGTGCAAGCATATCCGCGGACTGATCTGCAGTGAACTCTTGCTTGGTTTTTTTGCGACCAGTCATCGAACGGCCGGAGAACGAGGCAAATCTTGGACGTTTCCGTATATTGTGTTATGGATTCTTAGGTTTTGACTTCTGCGCGCTATGCGCGCATGTTTTTCCTGGACGCTGATCCCCTACAGTCTCCAGCCTCCAGTCTTGCGGGCGAAGCCCGCCTTAGGGTTTCGAGAACCTGTGGCATTGACACCAGACAACTCGGTTTCGCACAAGGGGATCATCCTGGCTGGCGGGTTGGGGACACGTCTATACCCACTCACGCGTCAAATCAGCAAGCACTTGTTGCCCGTCTTTGACAAACCGATGGTCTATTATCCTCTTTCCACGCTGATGCTTGCCGGCATCCGAGACTATCTACTGATCAGCACGCCACGGTACTTGCCAGGTTTTCAACAGTTATTTGGTGACGGCAACCAGTTGGGAATTTCAATCGACTATGCGGCTCAACCTGAACCCGATGGAATCGCCCAAGCGTTGTTGATTGGCCGACGGTTCATTGGGGATTCGCGAGTGGCCCTGATATTGGGTGACAATCTGTTCTACGGCCAAGGTCTGCATGACAAGCTGCAACGGGCGACAGAGCAACAAGACGGAGCGACCGTTTACTGTTACGCGGTGAACGACCCGAGACGTTATGGCGTGGTATCATTTGACCAGGAAGGAAATCCTGAGACTCTCATTGAGAAACCGCGACGCCCGCACTCTCGATTCGCGGTAACGGGGCTGTACTTTTATGACCCGGATGTGGTTCATCTGGCATCAACCCTGCGTCCATCGAGTCGTGGTGAACTGGAAATAACAGACCTGAATCGACTATACCTTGACCAAGGGCGACTTCACGTCGAACGCTTTGGCCGTGGATTCACGTGCCTCGATATGGGAACCGAAACGGCCTTGCTTCACGCGGCCAACTTCGTCGAGACGATCCAACATCGCCAGGGACTCCGTATTGCTTGCATCGAAGAGGTCGCCTATCGCATGGGGTTCATTTCGTCCGGACAACTCGCTCGCTTGGCCGAATCAATGACGGGATCTTACGGTGATTATCTGCAGAGTATCCTGCAAGACGAGCGGTAGGAGCCGAGTTGGGCGTCCCCACGGATTTCAGCCGCGGTGTTTGTCCGGGCCGGTGGGGATGACAGAATAGCGAAACCAGATAGACTGGTAATGTCAACTCGCTTGGCAAGACAGCATCGAGCATACCGCCGGGCCGACAGGATTCAACCGATTAAGCCCCGTCGGTATCCGAGCAGATTACGATTTTTTCTGCCAATAACGGCTTTGGAGACTGAATATGAATCGTTGCGTGGTGTTCCTTCTGTTTATCGGTCTGTTTTCCTTACCAGCGAGTGCATCCGACCCGATCCGAGATTCGGTTGTCAAGATTCATTCCACGCAACGTCCACCCGATTTCGTTCGCCCCTGGACCAAAGCGAACCCGAGGCAAGTTTCCGGATCCGGGGTCATCATTGATGGAAATCGAATCCTGACCAATTCTCACGTTGTTATGTATGCCAGTCGGTTGATGGTCCAAGCCAACCAGTCGACCGAGCGTGTTCCAGCTACGATTGAGGCAATCGCACCTGGAATCGACTTGGCAATCTTGAAGGTCCAAGACAAATCGTTTTTTGAGAACAGGCCTGCGTTGAAGCTGGCCAAAGGCCTTCCACGAATCAAAACCACGGTCAACGCATACGGATTCCCGATCGGTGGCGAGCAGATGTCCGTCACGAAAGGCATCATATCCCGAATCGAGTACGTCAGTTTCGCGTACGGAGATCTTGGGCTTCGTATCCAGGTCGATGCTGCCTTGAATCCTGGCAACAGCTGTGGTCCGGCGATTGGCGACGGGAAGATAGTTGGCTTGGTCGTCTCGACCATTCGTAACGCGGATAACATCGGGTACTTGATTGCCGCCGATGAGATTCAAATGTTTCTAAGCGATGTGGCCGATGGGAAATACGACGGCAAGCCCAAAATGCGAGGTTTTCTGCAGACGGTGGACAACCCGGCACTTCGCTCCAAACTGAAAATGAAACCGGCGATGGGCGGATTGATGGTCTCCAAGCCCTGGACCGATGCCAAAGACTATCCGTTGCGAGAATGGGACGTGATTACCAAAATCGGTGATCAGGAGATGGACAACCAGGGCAACATCAAGATAGATGACGAATTACGTTTGGCTTTCCATTATCTGATCCCCAAGCTGGTTAAGAACGACAAGATTGCCTTAACAGTATTTCGCGATGGCAAGTCGATCAAAGTTGATGTTCCTGTTTATCGACAATCCGACCAACTGATCCCTTACCTCAAGAACACGTATCCTCCGCATTTCATTTGTGGGCCGATGGTCTTCAGCACCGCGTCCCAGGAATTACTGAAGGCGCTTGGCAGCCGTGGCCAGGCACTGTTGGCTGCCCGCAAGAACCCGTTGATCAGCCGACGATTCCAGCGTCGCAAAAGCCCGGACGAACAGCTCGTCATACTTGGCCCGCGTATGTTCTCGCATCCGATCGCGGAAGGCTATGACAGCCAGTTTTTCGGCGTGATTAGGTACGTCAACGAGACGAAAATCCAAGACCTTCCGCAGCTGGTCAAGACGATTCGCGAAGCGAAGGGCCAGTTCATTGCAATCAAACTAGCCGGTTCCTATGAAACGATGGTATTCAATCGTCAGGAAATGCTCGATTCAACCGAGCAGATTCTGGAGGATGAAGGAATCCGCTACCAGATGTCCAAATCGCTCAGCAAGCTTTGGCCGTCCGACTCATGACAGACCGCTGCGATGGCACGCTCGAATTGACATGAGTGCTCACGCACCGGGTCCTGGATAGCTGCTGGAGTTCAAACCAAATTGGCCTGCCAGAGAGCGGTTGCTTCAAGAAGCAGCCGACTTCTTGTTCCAGTTCGCGCGGTTTTCACGGGACACAAGCTCGAAATCAGCTTGAACCTCGGCAGGTATTCTGGTCGGTTTGCCCGTTCCCAGGCGGATAAAAACCCAACGCGTTTCGGCACGAGCTATCAATGTACTGTCCGATTGTCGCACGATTTCATAACAACGCAGCGACGTGACTCGCTGCATGTCGGCAATGAACGTCCGGATCGACAGAACATCGCCGGAGTACGCGGGGCGCAGGTACTCGATATTGTGCGACCGCGCAACCCAGGCGAAGGAAGCGTCGTGGTACCGTTTGGACGGCCAACCTTGTGCGGTCGAGTGGGCGATCGCCGCGGTCTGCATCCAGTTCACATAAACGGCATTGTTGGCGTGCCCAAGCTCATCGATCTCGCTGTCCGACACAATGTGGCAATAGTCAAAAATCGCAGGCATGGTAATCAGATTAGTTCAACTGTTTGGGTTTCCGAACGCTGGCTTAAGTGTAATTGACCACGTGCTTCAGAAGGAAGATAGATTGTAGCCGTTCACGCCGCTGGGGTCTGACGCAATTTTCGGCGGAGAAAGCGTTTCTTTACGCGAACACATTTTGTCGCCGAAAATAGATCTGACCCCTTGGAAGCAAACCGGTGGCCTTCATTCCGTGAGCGGTTACGATAGATTAACCACCGGACCGCGGAGCGCACAGAGGACAAATACTGAGGAACGGAAGGAGAACAGACCGTTACCGGTCAAGTCTTGCGCAAAATGGCAAGAAGTTTTCAGACAGTTCGATTTGCGACGTAATTTCAACGCTAAAACGAACGTTTGGACTTTCGCGAAGTTTGTGCACTTCTGAATACTTCCGGCGCGTCCGGCTAGGTTTACTGTGTGACTGCTCCGCCTGCTGAAGCAGGCGGCTTCTGGAGTGCACTTCAGGGTAACGGTTCGAACTCGAGTGGAAAGCCCCAACGGCAACGGGACGGCGGGCAACGGGGCGGCCTTGCCGCCCTGTGTCCGATGCGGTCGATCATGGTACAATTGACAATACGGTGGCCGGTGCCTATGCGAAACGGTTGCCGGTTAAGAACCAGCTCAACGGCAGCGGCCGAGTCAAAACGGTTGTGAGGAGTTCATTGCCGACGGAACGTGCCGCAATCTCGTCTCATTTTCAGAAGAGTCTAGCATCATGAACGATGACCCGGTAACTCGTTGGATTGAAGGCATGAAATCCGGGGACGAGCAGGCGATCACGCAGCTGTGGTCCTACTATTTCGAGCGACTGGTTCATCTGGCCCGTGGCCGACTGGGCACAACTCCGCGCCGAGTGGCTGACGAGGAAGATGTGGCGTTGAGCGTTTTTCGGTGTCTTTGTGCCGGCGCGGAAACCGGGCGACTCGCTGAAATCTCTGACCGAGGCGACTTATGGCGTGTCCTGGTCACCATGACCGTGCGGAAGGCGATCGATCAACAGCGTCGCGTCTCGGGTAAGAAGCGGGGCGGCGGAAAAGTCCGTGGCGAGTCGATTTTTGCCGGTCTGCCAGGCGAAGAACGGTCGCCCGGTATTCAGCAATTCAGTGATCATCAACCAACCCCTGAAATGCTGGTCCTGATGGAGGAGGAGGGGACTCGCCTGCTTGAATCGCTGGACGACCCAACACTAAGACGCGTTGCATTGTGGAAACTGGAAGGCTACACCAATGATGAAATTGCAGAGAAACTCGGTCTGACGACGCGTAGTGTTGAGCGCAAGCTGCAACGAATTCGCGAGAAATGGTC
>JAJSAJ010000876.1 GCA_024274855.1 Planctomycetota bacterium
CGAAGCCGATTGACCATGAAAACGAGGGTCCTCGCAATGTCATTAGATTTCAGGATAGTCCGTCGATCGATCGGAATGGCCGTTCTTATCGGGACATTGTGTTTGTCGCAATCGGTATTACAGGCAGTCGAGTTGCGTGCCGGCACTGCGCGCATCGACTTGACACCTCCATTGAGTCTTAAAGCCTCTCTTGGTGGTTACGGCGAACGGATGTGCCGGCCTGCGGAGGGCATCCACGACCGCGTGTTTGCCAAAGCACTGGTCCTGGGCAGCGGCGAAGATCGCTTCGCGCTGGTCACGGCGGACGTGCTCGGTTTTCCGCCCATGTTGAAGGAGGCTGTTGTTTCGAAACTGAGTGATGACGGATGGACAAGCGACCGGATCATGTTGCTGCCGAGTCATTCGCATACGAGTATCGAAATGATGCAGATCCACCCTGGCAACAAGTTGTTCATCCGCCAACTGGGACTGTTCCACCGTGCCTTGTTCGACCGAACCGTCGAGCGGCTGGTCACGGTGATTCGCGAAGCGGGGAAATCGCTGGTTACTGTAAGAGTTGGCACGGCGGCGAAGAGGCTTGACGGCTGGAACATCAACCGCCGAGACAAGTCCGGTCCGGTCGACAGGCAACTGACGATCACGCGAGTCGATACCGATTCGGGACAACCACTCGCCGTTTTGGTCAACTGGACAGCTCATCCGACGTTCATGGCCGCGGAAGACATGTGGTATTCGGGTGGCTGGCCTGGCCATCTGCAACGAACGCTCGAGGCGATGATTGGCTCGGAGGTCACCGTGATGTACTACAACGGTGCCGAGGGGGACCAGCGCCCGATCTCGCGTTCCCATTCAGGCGGCAGCCACTGGGAACGTGCCGAACGTTACGGTCGGGAACTGGCGATTCAAGCAATTGACGTCTATCGCGTCGCGAAACCTCGGCCCGATCCGACCTTTGTTCATCACCTGGAAATAATTCAACTGCCGAAACGCACGCCACATCCGCAGTTCATGGACACCGGCGGCACGGAATATGGTCTGACCGCCAAGCTGATGGACACGCTCCTGTCCACGGTTTTTCCAGACAAGACACACAGCATTTCACTGCGAATCGGGCAGACTGTGATTGTTGGTGTGCCGGGCGAATTGGCCGCGGGCATCGGCATGGAGATCAAGCGACAGACGGCCCAAATCACCGGGGCAACGTATCCGACAATCGGCGGCCTTGCCGATGAGTGGGTCAGCTACATTCTGCCGAGCGACGAGTACGAGAAGGGAGGTTACGAGGCGAGTGTCAGCTTCTATGGTTCGACACTTGGCGACGTCTTGACCAAAGGGGTTTTGCGAGGGGTCCGCCAACTTGGGAAAAAGGTAGAACCCTAAGCCGCAGTTCGCCTGCGTTTACCGCGTCAGCGAAAGCTCATTTTATCATCACGCTGGTCGATCTGGATTAGTGAAGATAAGTGGTCGTTCGTGTTCTGCTCTTTCTTCCGGCCGACCGGCAACTCGCCATTCAGCTGAAGTGTTACCAATTCATGAATTCTCACAACGTCGCTGTTCAAAAGTAGCGGCGAGACTCGTTAAGGGCCGGCGAAACAATGGTCGTCGCATTTACTGGGGGGCGTTCGTGCGGCGATTCTCCTTAGCTGCGAGACTGATTCACCCATGGGGCGAGCCCATGGGGGTCTGTACGCGGAAGAGTGCGACAGGTATTGATTGGCGAATCCTAAGCAATGGAATACTGGGGGAAACGATGGACGGTATTCGATGGAACATGTTGCAGTTCGGCACGGCTGTCCAGGTGACACGGTATAAGGGGCGGCAATGCCAGGACCAAATTCGAGCTACCGCTCGGTTTGCACTGGCTCGCTCGCGAATGTCGGGACTTGTTGCTGGAAAGCCAGCAGCCGTGAAAGCGTATCATGCCGGGGATTCATCCACGAGATCGAAAAAACGGTTGATCACCGTATTCGCTGTCGTTCCGACCCTACTGGTCCTTGGTGCGGTCGGCGCAGCTCAGGAAATCGGGCAGACAACCCCGGCCGATGATCTGCCCACCGAGTTCAAGGTTCTGTGGGAAACAGATTCCGCCGGCGCTTACCGATGGACACTTGTTGGCAAGAACGCCAAGGCATCCGAGCAGGAAAAGCTGCATCCCGATTTGAACGTGATTCGTGCTATCTGGCATCTTCCAGTGGCAAGAAACCGAAACGTCTTCAAGTTCCAGTTTACGCGTCCGATCCGGAAAGGGAACAATGTATTTCATCTCTACGTCAAAGCCGATGGAGATGAAGATTCGGGGAGAAAACATCAAGGCATCCACAAGGGCGTGGACTATATGTTTACACTGATTGACGGCGACCCGAAACACGTGAGCACGCGGCTGAACGTTTTCGAAAAGGACGGGGATAGCCGTCAGGGCATTTGCACCGTCGTGATTCGGGACAAAACGCTCTATCTTGCCACCGATATGACCTTTCAGCAGCAAGACGGGCATTCCATATTTGAATTCTTTGTGTTGTCATACGTTAAAGGGAAGGGCCCAAGCGTCAGTCTGGGATATCACCGGGGCACTTCCGCAGCAGCCCCAAACGTCTTTGATACCAGGCTTCTGGCGAATCCGGATTTGCTCGTTGTCAACGGCAAAGTCCCAGGATGGCAACTTGTCAAAGGAAGCAGGCCGATCGAAGCCGTGCTTGCCACAGACAGCGAGGATGACGCGTTGGTTGTTGAGAATCTTTACTTTCCGGAAAGAATTTCTCAGACCGTTATCCTTGTTCCAGGCCACTATCTGCTGCGAGCGCTGGCGAAAACGAATGTGTTCCAAGTGCATTTGTTCGCACAGAGCATGCGACTTCCTGTCGCCGTATCCGACGACTACCACTGGGTGGAACTTCCCTTCTATGTGCCGCTTTCTCGCCAGGATTCCGGCAGAGCGGTTCAATTAGGGTTCCGGTATCTGGCTCGCCCCGCAACAGGAAATGCATCGCGGCTACCGGCCAGGCTTTCCGCAAAGAAGGTCGAACTGATCCGGCTCGGCGATACGGTGCTGTCCGAACAGTGGGCGCAGAGACTTCCCGCAGATCCTATACACCGGATGAAGCTGATTCAAGAATCGCCTGCCTGGAACCGTCCGGGGAAGGTTGTCTTTCAAGATGCGTGCATTGGAACCGAACTGTGGCTGTTGACTCAGGAGGGCAAGGTTGACCATTCGTATGTCGGTCACCCCGATTTCAGCCACGAAGGCAAGTACCTGCAAATTGGGCTGCGACGGTCCCCGCGGGGACTTCTCAGGACGGATGGCTCCGAGCGGTATCTGAACAACGCCTGGAAGGGGATCGTTTGGTTGTTCCCCTGGGAACAGAAGCGACTGCCCGAAGGGGCTGACCCGGCGGATTGGATCGCCACATCACGAACCCCGGCAGGAATCCAATTGGTCAACGTGGTCACCGGCGAGAGCCACCGCATCGAGTTGCCGTCCCGTTCCGGATGGCGAATTGTGCATTTTCCAGGGATCGCAAGTTACGGTGGACGAGGACCGAATATTTCACAAATCACCTACGAGACGCTGGTGTGGTTCTCGGAAAAGAATCGGTCCTTAGGGCGATCCAACGTCGAGGGGAAAGGGTTTGCGACATTCCCGATGCGGACGATTTCCACGCGGCCAGATGAGGATACATTTCACGCAGACATGTCCAGCGTGGGAGGTAAAGCTGGGGATAATTGGAGAGACGCGGTGGATCGTGACGGTAACCGGTATTATCTCTTCGAACTCAATCGGGAACACCTTCCCGACCACTCGACCAATCCGTACCAGGTCTGGGCACTGCCCCTGGCGGAGAGCGATCACCGTGGACTGTTGCGAGTCGTGTTTCACCCGGGAAGTGTGATAACGGAGTACGTTTCCAGCCAGACCGGCATGACACGACAGCCTTCGGCCAAGTGGTGGGACTTTGCCGCTGGGTTTCCCTGGTCGGGCGATAATGCCATCCTGCTTCTCGAAGACGATACCCTGATCCATATGAGTTCGTTGGGCATGCACAGTAGTTTTGCAGGGGGCAGCACGGTAAGCGTCAATTGCGCAGATAGTGGCGAGGTTCGCTATGTGGGAACATTTCCCAAATTCGATCGGATTACCTGGCCTCATGAGTTCAGACGGGACCGGGATTACGCGGTGGTGGCGAGCCATGCCGAGCCCGCATCGCCGATTGTGATGCTGGACTTGGAACATACGACAATGTCGACATTGGCCCTTACGAATTTTCACGACTATGCGATGCGGTACAAAACACGTTGGAATCGGAACGCCTATCATAAACCGATGTTCCGGCCGGCGCCGACATTCAGTCCGGATTTCACAAAAGTGGTCTTCTTTTCGTCCATGCTGACCGGTGACCACCCGGATCGGAAATGGGGCGATGTGTATGTCGCGGTTGCCCGTTATCCTCAGCCTCCGGTGGACCTGCGGAGAGACGGTGCCGGGTTGGTATGGAAGCAACCTCGACGCCATGCTGAAATCCAGGGTTTCCGACTATACCGTTCTGGGGAAAGTGGGCGAAACTATGAACGGGTCGACAAGAACTTGCTGACCGGGACGCGGTACCCATTGCCGCCGGATGCGGAAGGGTTCTATGTCCTGACGTCTGTGGAGTATTCCGGGCTGGAAAGTCGAGTGTTTTCCAATGAGGCACGTGTTGGGGACAACAAGGTCTTTCGGCACTTCTATCGGGCCGCGGCAGGAAGAATCGCCAAGCCGATGGTGCCATTCTTTGATCCGGCAAAGGCCGCCAATGCGTACGCGGTTGCCATTACCGACCCGGATCTAATCTACAAGCAGCGGTTAGAGGAGGGACTGAGTGGATCGGTGACGATGCGAGTCGCGGTTCCGAAAGCGGGTCCCGTGCGCATCCTGGCAAGGGTGCGGGGGATGTCGGCTTTGGAGCGTGCTACCTACACAACAGGGTGGCCTTTGTCGGGCAAGTCTGGCACCGGGCTCTTTTCGTTTCGGATCGACGAACAAAAGGTGGGCTCGATTCCGGTTGAAGGATTTTCATGGTGTTGGGTCCCGCTCGATGCGGGTGCCGTTACGCTGGCCGCGGGTGTCATCGTGCTGGAGGTTGTCACACGAGACACTGGGATTGCAATCGATGGTGTTCTCGTTACCAACGACCCTGACTTTGTTCCACATGGCCGAGGACAGGTGCCGGAAGATATGGCGGCGGCACCGGTGGGGCTCCGCGTAGAGCCGCTCGTTGCCGAAGACGAGCGGCCGGATTCCAAGTTGACTGGCGAGCATAGGTCGCGCATTAAGTTGACATGGCAACCTGTGGCCGCGCCGCAAGGCGTGTCCCACTACAATGTGTACCGTTCGGATACCGAAACGTTCGAGGCGGAAGCGGAGACGCTGCTGGGCAGTCCGAGCAGGTCCGTCTTCTACGACGTCAATCTCGAAGTTGGGAGGACGGTCTACTACCGTCTCCGCGCCGTGGACGCATGGGGCAATCGATCGCCGGCCTCAGACCCTCTAGCTTGGACTATTCACGAGCGATCCGTTGCGAAACCGTAATTCAGCCAGCTGATTCGTCGTTGTCGCTGACACACCAGCGTCTGGAGTGTGGGATCTTTTTGGGGCTTTCACCGCATCGCGTTAGCTCGCGAGACTTGTTCACCCATGGGACAAGCCCATGGGAGTCTGTACGCGGAAAAGTATTGCGCGCGTCCACGTGGTCAGACTTCGAGTTGCACGCCAACTTCGATGACTTTGTCGGGTGGAATGGCGAAGTACGACGACGCGTCCATCGAGTTGCGTGCGAGAAAGATGAACAGATTGGCTCGCCAGCCATACATGGCGGACTTTTCAGCGATTCTCAATTTTTCCCGACCGAGGAAGAAGCTCGTACTCTCCATCTTGAACTCCACACCACGCTCGCGAGCCAATGACAGAATGTTGTCCATGCGCGGGTACTCCATGAAGCCAAACCGCGCAACGATTCGATAGAAACCGTTTCCCAGTTTCTCAACGTCGACTTTCTCCGAGTTGGGAACTCGCGGAACATCCTCGACCGCAATGTGAAGTATTGCCGTGTCCGCATGGACGATTCGATTATGTTTGACATTCTGAACCAACGCCGGCGGCGCCGCATCCGGATTGCTGGTCAGGAAAACCGCAGCCCCTGAAATCTTCTGCGGTGGATTTTCCGCCATCGATTCCTCAAAGTCCGCAAATGGCTTGATGCGACGTTTGTAGCCGGCTGAGAGAATCTCGCGTCCGCGTCGCCAAGTGAGCATCACAAAAAAGATGACAGCTCCGATTACCAGCGGGAACCACGCGCCGTGGAGGATCTTCGAGATATTCGCCAGGAAAAACGACACGTCGACAACGAAGAAAACCGCGCACAATGCCCCGGCAGACCAGATGCTCCAGCCCCACTTTGTGCGAGCTACAAAAAAGAACAAGATGGTCGTGATCAACATCGTCGTTGTGACGGCTACACCATAAGCGGCCGCCAACCTGCTGGAAGACTGAAATCCAATCACCAGGCCGATCGTACTGACCATTAGGATCCAGTTGATCGGTGCCACATAGATCTGCCCCATATGGGCGGCCGATGTGTGCACGATCTTCATTCGAGGAAGATATCCCAATTGAATCGCTTGTTGCGTCAGGGAGAACGAGCCGGTGATCACTGCTTGTGACGCGATGATTGTTGCGCATGTGGCCAGTACGACCATCGGAATCAACGCCCAGGTAGGAACCATGGCATAAAAGGGATGCGAAGCGGCGTCCGGGTTCGTCAGTAACAGCGCGCCTTGGCCAAAATAGTTCAGCAACAATGCGGGGAAGACAAACACGATCCATGTGAAGCGAATGGGGCGTTTGCCGAAATGCCCCATGTCCGCGTACAAGGCCTCGGCACCGGTCACTACAAGAAATACGGCGCCCAAGACAAGGAATCCATGCCCTCGGTTCACCAGGAAGAACTGAACAGCGTGCCACGGGAAAAGAGCAACCAGCACGCTTGGATTGCGTGAAATCTGAGCGAGTCCCAATAGGGCGAGCACGGCGAGCCAGACAAGAATGAACGGTCCAAAAAAACGACCAACACGTGCCGTGCCCCGATGCTGGATCAAGAATAATCCCAACAGTATGATGATTGTCAATGGGAGAACATAGGTTCCCAAAACGGGCGTTACAATCTCTACCCCTTCGACCGCGCTGAGAACCGAGATAGCCGGCGTAATCATGCCATCACCGTACAACAGGCAAGCGCCAAACAGCCCGATGGATACGAGAGTCCACCGCGGTGTCAACGATCGACGTCCCTTTGGTTTGAGCAACGCCGTTAACGAAATGACACCCCCTTCGCCCCGATTGTCTGCCTGAAGCACGAAAGTCAGGTACTTCACTGTGACAATCAATGTCAAGGTCCAGAAAATTAGTGAAAGGACTCCCAACACGTTTCCCTGACTCACGGCAATGCCATACTCGCCATGAAAACACTCACGTATCGCGTATAGGGGACTTGTGCTGATGTCTCCGAACACAACACCGAGTGTTGCCAGGGCTAACAAGCCAAATCGGCGACCGCCGATGCGGTCTTCAGTACCGCCTACTTTGTCTTCAGGACGAATCTGGGGGGCCTTCTGGTCTGAATTCATTGTCTATTCCCTTCGTACCAATCCACTTCAATTCAGCTGCCCTCGAACGCGAATACGCATCAGACGCGATACCGATCGGGCGAGATGGCTATCCGGTCCATTGCACCAACAGAACTACCGATTGGCGGATAGCGTGTTTGCTGGTTCAAGCCGCCGCCCGACCGGTTTGGAACGATCGTCGTCTAGTGTACGCTATGTTCGAGATGGATGCACCCGATCGTCTCCACCCAGCGCCGCGGAACACATTTCTGCCGCGCATCCTCGGATGTTTCGGATGGTGATTCCGGGATTGTCCCGAGTCCCATTGCCAAGCCAACATCACCCACGGGTTCACAGCGCGGCAGGGCCACAACCAAATCCAAGCTACCGCTCGGGGCCCCAATCACCCGCTCTCGTTGGTCGCCGGATGTTTTGTCAAAAACTCAATAATCCTTGAAGCTAGTAATAAAGGTTTCGACGGATGAAAGAACGTTTTCCCGCCCTTCTGTTACTTGGTCCAACCGGTTCGGGCAAGACACCGCTCGGCCGGCAGTTGGAGCTGCGCGGACTCGGAACGGCAAACTGCATTCACTTCGATTTTGGCGAGAGTCTTCGCCAGGCTGTCGAGGAGAGCGGCGCCGCGTCTCTTCTTTCGCGCGATGATGTCGCTTTCTTGCGAAAGGTGCTGGAACAAGGTTTGTTGTTGGAAGACGGTGACTTTCCAATCGCGGAAAGACTGTTGCAGTCGTTCCTCGATCGAAATCAGGCCGGGCCCCGGACGATTGTGGTTCTAAATGGCCTGCCGCGACACGTCGGTCAGGCTCGCGCCTTGGATCATTTGCTCGACATTCAAACCGTGCTTGTTCTGAATTGCCCTCCCGATGTGGTTCTGGCAAGAATCGAGCGGAACACGGGTGGCGACCGCACCGACCGCCAAGATGACGGTCTTCGGGCTGTTCAACGGAAATTGCAGACGTTCGATGCGAGAACGTTCCCATTGATCGATTATTTCGAGTCACGCGATGCACGTATCTTGCGTCTGCAAGTGACCGCAACAATGACTCCCGAGCAAATGTGCCATGCGGTACAAGAATTAGCAGACCAATGACGGTGTTGTCACGACCTTAACGTCGGTGTCATCGCTGAAAAAAACAGCGGGAACCATTAGGATACGAAATGCAGTGAAGTGCCACGTCGTGGCACCATTTCTATCACTGGTCGAGCGTTTCAGCAATGACTTGCCGAAACTCCGATTCCGGCATGGCCAATGCTGCCGGCAACGACTTCAGTATCTGTTGTCGAGCTTCCCCCAGTTCGCCACTTGCCGTTGCGGCCATGAAGGCGTGCCGGACCAGCAGCTGTTTCTGTTGACTGTCCAAATCCCCGGCTATGTACCGGACGAAGGAAATCAAATCGTGGTCGAGTTCTTGAACCTTGGCTGCCTGGTCAAGAATCTGGTCAGCGGAAACATCCGTCTCCAAGTATTTTCTGCAGTAGTTGCGGACGACATCCAGTTCATCGTCCGTAACGATATCATCCGCGGCGACAATCATGATCAAGACGCGTCGAACGGCCTCATGCGCGCGCAGACGCTGGATCTTCCTCACCGAGCCTTCGTCCAGATCCGCAATCGACTCGTCATGCCTCGCACCGCACTTGGAGCATTCGATCGTGGTTTCGACTTGTTGGAGCGGAATCATTGGAATGAAATAGACTGTCAAGAACTTTCGTTTGACCCGCCGAATATAGGAGCGAGATTGCGAGCAACTGGGACAAAAAAAGGTCCCGGTACCACGGCGATAGGTCAGGTCGATTGTCCCGATAATCAGCATCAGTCGGCACCCATTTTCCGTTGACTTTCAACGCTCGGTTCGCACACCCAAGATCTCGAAACCTCAATAGGCGCCGTGCGCGCATCTTGTCCGACGGACCTCCAGGTCCGTCGATTGAACGGACGTGGGCGTCCGTTCGAGAATACTGGTCGTGGCTCCATCACTTGGGTTTCGGGTGAAGCCCGCGTTAGTAATCGAGATAAGTATAATCGTCCATCATTCGCTCGTAGAACTCGAGGCACCGCAAGGCTTCTGCCTCACTTAACAGGCCCTGCTGCTCCGCATCCATGACCGCATTCTGCAACCGCTTGCTCAATTCTTGCCGATCGAAAGCCACATAACCGAGCACGTCAGCAGCCGTATCTCCCTGAATAACAGACTCAAGCGATACCTCACCGTCCTCTTTCAACTCCACATGCACCGCGTGAGTATCACCAAACAAGTTATGTAAATCGCCCAGAATCTCCTGGTACGCACCGACCATGAATGCGGCCAACTGATAAGGTGAACCATCATAAGAGTGTAACAGCAAGGTTCGCCTCACTTCACGACGATCAATGAACTGGTCAATCTTCCCATCCGAGTCACACGTGACATCGGCCAGGATCGCCGGACAGGTCGGCTGCAGGTTCAGTCGATGGATCGGCATGACGGGAAACAGTTGCTTGACCGCCCAGCTGTCAGGCAACGATTGGAAAAGCGAGAAATTGCAGTAGTACAGATCTGACAACAAGCGATCCAATGCTGTCAGATCATCGGGAACATAATCCATATCGTCTGTCAGGCGTCGAATACGGCGGCAAATCATCCAAAACAGGTTTTCCGCGGCCCCTCGCTCCCCGAGGGACAGATGACCGGCGTTAAAGAGGCTGACCGCCGTGTCAACGGCCAGCTGCGCGTCGTGGAAAGATTCCAACACATTCCGCAGGTTCAACTCGGCCAATGTATCTGACAGATCGCGAATCGGCTGAGGGCTTTTCGCGATCGTGATCGGTGGCAAGCCGTTCGAGCCACCGTGCCGAGCGACACCGACTACATCGAATACGAGAACACTGTGATAGGCAACAATCGACCGACCGCTTTCCGAAAGAATGTCGGGATGCGGAATACCCGCGTCATCACAGACCGACTGGATGTGATAGACCACATCATTCCCATACTCTGCAGCGAATAATTGACACTCGACGTAAAATCCGTACGCGACCCATCGTAGTCAACGCCCAGTCCGCCGCCAACGTCTAGTATTTGCAAACCGGCTCCACTCTTGACCATATCGACATAGATCCGAGCCGCTTCGACCAACGCCGTTTTGATGTGTCGAATGTTGGTTACCTGGCTGCCAATATGGAAATGAAGTAGTCTCAGGCAATCGGCCATGCTCGCCTGATTCAGAATCTCGACCACGCGCACAATCTCAGTCACGGTCAATCCGAACTTTGACTGATAACCGCCCGACGCGTGCCACCGCCCCGACCCGCGGGACGCGAGTTTGGCCCGTAGACCAAATTGCGGACGAATCCCAATTCGACGTGCGTGGCGAAGAATAAGGTCTAGATCGGAAAAGTTCTCGACAACCGGAATCACCCGGCGGCCCATTTTCTGAGCCAGCAGGGCCAGTTCGATGAATTCATCGTCCTTGAATCCATTGCAGATGATCGGCGCATCCGCATCGGACATGGCCACGACCGCCATCAGTTCCGGCTTACTTCCCGCTTCCAACCCAAACCCGTACGATTGGCCGAATCGTATGATCTCCTCCACCACCTGCCGCTGCTGGTTTACTTTGATCGGGTAAACGCAAGCGTACGATCCCTGATAGCCGTATTCCTTGATCGCTCGGTCAAATGCACCATGCACTTGCTTGATGCGATCCTTTAAGATACCGCTGAAACGCACCAGGATCGGTAGACTTAGTCCACGATCTCGCAGCTGATCAACCAGGTGTTTCAGATTGAGTGCTCGGCTCGGGTTGCGATCGGGGTGGACAAGCACATCGCCATCGGAATCGATACTGAAGTAGCCCTGCCCCCAATGGGGAAGACCGTACAATTCGCTCGAATCAACCGTCGTCCAACAATTCGCCACGTCTCGCGACATGGTGGGCAAACTCCTCGGCAAAGACCGGTCGTGGCGAACACCATGCCGACAAACGTCCGCCCTTGCCGCAAACCAGGACAAGAGCCGAAGCCTGACGGGCTCAGTTCACTCTGCCATCAAGCCCGACTTGGCGCAAACGAGGGAGTTCCTCAGCCATCGTGTCCTAAAACAGCTCGGCCGGGGCTATTGTTGTTCCAGGGCAAAGCCGATCTTGAGCGTCACTTGCCATTGGGCCACTTTCCCATCGACAATGCGACCGCGCGTTTCGACCACTTCAAACCATCGCATGTTCCGAATCGTATCGGCCGCCATTTCGACCGCGCCTGAAATGGCATCTTCCAGAGACTTCTCCGATGTCCCTGTCAACTCAATTTTTTTATAAACCTGATCGCTCATCAGTCACTCTCCTATCCCAAGAAAACACCGCATGTATCATCCAACAACTACGGATCCGGCTGGCTTTGCTCACCGGGCCGACGGGGCGTGTCTCGTTCGGCATCGGCTCGTTCGAACAAATCACTTGATACTTGACTCGACACGTAAACGCCGACCACTCCAGCCACCAGCACGCTAATATAGAACAAGCCGGTCACTGCTTCTACCCATGATAGAGTTCTGGCTGTTTGCGTAATCGGCGTCATGTCTCCAAACCCCAGAGTCGTCAACGTCACGAAGCTGTAATAAAGAAACAAGGGAATTCTTGCCTGTCCCGCCTCAATATAACGTGGCAACTCGTCTCCGAAATCAAAAGCACCGGGCGAAAGCAAGTGGACAAGTGAATAAACGGTGCCCCAGGCGGTTCCGAGCAGCAGGTAGCCGGCAACAGCACCGTAAAGGCTGCCGGCGCCAAGCACGCGCATTGAAAGGACCGACCGGACCGTTCCAAAAACGGTCAGCAGCAGAAACAAGATACCCAGAACATGGCCGACCACCAGTACTCCGATGTGGTATTCGCCGGAAACCGAATGCGACAGCCAGATACTGCACAGCAGGACCATTCCCAGTGTGGCAAGCTTCGCGCCGATCCGCCGCTCGGCAAACAATACCAGAATCACTACGACGATCAGTACCGTGTAAATCGCGTCAAAAACCCAGGATCGAATCACATGGCCAAATGCAATTGGCTCCACAACCAAAACCACGAACAGGACGAGCAGAAGCGTCAGGAAACGCGAGCCTTCAATCGTGAAACTCGAAAAAAGAGGCTTATGTTTCAACAGATCACGCTCCTTGTGCTTGAGTCTCAGCCAAGAACATTCCCCAAAATATACGCCGGCCGATTCCGCTGCCACGAACTTCAAAGACAATTAAGCTGTCAATAAGTTGAGCGTCCCGCGAGATCGGATCCGCGCCGGCTTGAAGCCGGTTGGCGGCCTTGCCATTCTAGGAACCTTTGCTCCGAGATTCAACGATCCCCTGCCCAGTATTCCGGAAGATCGCTCTTTGTATCACGTAAGATCTCCAGAATTGCATGACGGTCGCTCGCGGTCAAGTAGGCAAACTTCTCCGATCGATCCGTTCCGATCAATACATTCCACAGCCGGCGCAAGATGCGATCGCGTACGGGAGTGGGGAGCGCGTCGAACGATTTTGAATAGATCAAGTAGCTGCATGGATAACGAAACAGATGAGCCTTCAAGTCCAGCTGGCGCAGCGACCGTCCCTGGTGATCGAACGGGCCTCGCTGTTGAAACTCATCGGCAAATCGACTCGTCCCCTTCACCGGATCGCGTAACGTCAACCGGTTCACAAGAAGCAACGTCTCCAACACTTTTTCAGCTGCCGAATCGTAGCGGCGGCGCGTTGAATCGGATTCGTAGCCAGCGTCGCGTTCGAGCGCCTGATTCATGATCTTCGCATCACGTTGCGTGATACGAGTCTGATAGTTGGCCACTGTCATGCGATTGTGCATGACAATTTGATGCTCCAGCACCATCAATGCCACGATATCGCTGTGCGGCGTCAGATAGCAGGTCACATCAAACCGGCTTTTGAGATCAGTAACGTTAGCTCCCGCTTCCATGTCCAAGTTTTCCGGCTTGCGACGATCGCTCACCATGATGTTACCCATGTGCCGTTGGCGACCGTGCGTGCCGGTAACGTACCAACCACCCCATCGTTGCTCGAACGGACTCGTATAATCAGTTCGAAATGTACCGGCGTTAAACACTGGCTTGCCCGTTCGATCGGGGAAGACCGATCGCACAAAATGTCCCGGCACACCCTCGGTGTGCGACGACCCGTGACAAAGGAGGCAACTGTCCGTCTGCCGCACAAACCGTGGCTTGTCCGTCTTTTGTTGGTCAAGCGAGTAAAAGATGGCTCCTTGCATTGGATCGACGGTGGAAACCTCGACCACATCCCCACGTTGTACCCAGCCGACGTAAACGTCGTCGCTGAAGTACAATGCACGCGGCCGTCGTGGCGATATGCGATCTTGCTGAAAACTGGTCTTTGAAAAAACCAGCATCTGGGACGTCACCGGCACGCCAAGCGATTTCAAAACGGCCGGAAGATAACCAAATTTGGCATCAAACGACAAACTGGACTGCCCGGCATCGATTCGTTTCTGCAGTCGGAAGACCGGATCGTTGTGCGGTCCTTTTAAGTAATCAATCGGCGGCCGCTCGTAATCTGACTGCGATTGAGCCGATAGAACCAGGCTGGACCATGTCAACACCGACCCGACAACAACCGTCCAGCAACCACGATTCGTCATTTGTCGATCTCCGGACCAACTGAGAATGCATCTCGAGAAACGTACTGTGGGGTGGGGTTCCTGCCCCGCTCACGGTTAGGGCATCTACCCGCAAGGTATCTCGCCGGACGCCCCACCACGGAGCCACATAAGGCTCTCGAAGACAACTCGCAAGAAAATATGAGGCAAACCCGTTCGGGGCTTTCGAAAACCATACCGTGATTATAGACTCTGGGACACAATCATACATCCGAGAAACGACAAATGATGCGAGTTGAGTTGATACGCGGGCCAAGCAACCACGAAGCTGATTGCTGATCGACAGCTTTGTTTGTGAGATGCGCACACGTTGCACGCATTTTTCCGGGAACTCCACCAGCAACCCCCGGAAGTCTGGGGTCAGAGGTCTTGCCGTCCGGCCATGCCAGGGAAAACACTGTGATTCGACAACATGAAATCCGCGTGCGCGTACGATACCAGGAATCTGATCCGATGGGATTGTTGCATCATGCGAACTATTTCACTTTTTTCGAAATGGGGCGAACGGAGATGTTGCGCGCGGCGGGAGGAAACTATCGCCTGATGGAAGAGGCCGGTTTGCTGTTTGTCGTGACCAAGGCCGAGTGCCGGTATCACCAACCGGCTCGTTACGATGATGAACTGATTATCCGCACAACAATAAAGCGGATCACTGCCGCGAAAATTGAGCATGAGTATCACGTTCTGCGAGATGGCCAGTTGCTTGCCACGGGCAATGTCACGCTGGCCATGGTTGATCGTGATGGACAGGTGCAGCGAATCCCCGACGACTTCATGCTTGACCCTTGACACGGGACGACTGGTATGAGAATAGGACAAGGGCTGAAGACCCGACGAACTCCTTTGGCAGTAGACATCTGAAAAGGATTTTGCCGTGCCCCACCCGGATGGAAATGTCGCACTGACTCTTGGGCTACTGCTGACCGCAGCGTTGCTCAGTGGATTGGTTGCGGAACGGTTTCGGCTGCCCAAGGTCACTGCCTATCTGCTGGTCGGCCTGCTGCGCGGGCCCTACACGTTGGAGTCGCTGCCAGAGGCCGTCTTTGCACTGATCCCCAAGCAGCTGTTGGCGATCACCACAATTCCAGAAAGCCACCTCGCTTTTCTGGACCCGATGGCAAAGTTCGCGATGGGGCTGGTCCTGTTCAATATGGGCTGCAGCTTCAGTCTGCGCGAGCTCCGCGAACATGCCGGCAGCATATTTCGCCTTTCGCTGGGTGAAATAACGCTGACATTTGTTCTTGTTTCTGTCGGCTTGTTGGTTCTTCGTGAAAACTGGCAGGCCGCCTTGCTCTTCGGTGCGTTGGCGATCGCGACCGCTCCGGCAACGACTGTTCTGGTGCTCAAAGAGAACCATTCGGAAGGTCCCATCACACAATACGCCAATACGCTTGTCGCACTCAACAATATCGCGTCGATCATCGCCTTCGAGATTCTGTTCGTCGGAGTCCTCATATTGGCGGGGAACTCATCCGTTTCCTGGTTGCAAGGACTGGGCGAGCTGTTGTTCGACCTCACTGCATCGGCCGGAATAGGTTTCGTGGCGGGACTGCTCGCAACGGTCGGCTGCTCTCTATTGGGACGAGGCAGTTGGCTGGTGCTGCTGGTCGGATTGACAACCGCTCTGTTGGGCGTCTGCCAACACTTTGGACTGCCGTATCTGTTGATGTTTCTCGTCATGGGCGCTACCGTCGCCAACGCATCGGATCGCGTGCGATATATCGTCGCCCATCTGGACAACCTTACCCGACTACTCTGTGTCGTTTTTTTCGTGATTCACGGCACGGAAATGCACATTCGTGCGTTGATAACAGCGGGGATGATCGGGGTCGGGTATGTCGTCCTGCGCTCGACCGGCAAATACTTTGGGATTTTCCTGTCAGCCAGACACCAAGATGGAGAATCGGTGAAACACTGGCTTGGTGCATCGCTGATGGCCCAGGCGGGTGCGGCCATTTCGTTGTCCTCGATCGCGGCAGCCCGTTACCCCGAACTTGGCATTCACCTGCGTGACGTGATCTTGGGGACTGTCGTCGTTTTCGAGATCGCCGGACCAATTCTGATCCGTCAAGCGGTGGTTCGAGGCGGTGAAGTTCCGCTGGATACGGCCATTCATCACCACGGTACGACGTTGTTGCGCGAACTACGCTCGCTTGGAAACCGGCTGTTTGTTTCGCTCGGATTCCAGCGATCTGGTGGTGCGGCACTCAAGTCCCTGACAATCGCTGATCTGATGCGCCCTGCCCGAGGTATCCCCGCCTCCGCCACATTCCAGCGGGTTGTCGATTTCATTGAAAAAAGCCACGACGATACGCTGCCCGTAATCGACGAGTCGGGTATCCTGGTCGGAATGATCAGCTATCACGAGCTGAAAGAAGCCCATTTTGACCCGGGACTTGGGCATCTGGTACGTGCCTCCGATCTTGCCCTTCACTCGGTTCCTATCTTGCGGTCCGACCAGCCGCTTGCCGATGCGTGGGGTGAGTTCCAGCAACGCGATAGCGACTGCCTGCCAGTGGTCAGTGCCTCGCGCCCTCATCGATTGGTCGGCATCATACGACGGGACGACGTCATGCGACTGACCTGACCGGCATCGCCGGAACGACATTTCTGTTGCCCGACGACAAAAGAGCCAGGTCGTGACACCTCTATAGAGTGGTAGGCGGCTAATCCTCGCGTCCCCGAACCGGCTACATTAAAAGCCTCTTCCGGAGAATGAGTGGGTTGGATTTACGGTCGCGGAGCGTTTGGTCCTTGTTTCTAGGCGTTTTTGCGTGTTTTGAGGGTTGTACAATCTCGATGTCGAATTGTTGTCTACTCTCAGGAGGCACCGAACCAAC
>JAJSAJ010000877.1 GCA_024274855.1 Planctomycetota bacterium
ACGGCCTTGTGCCGTTGGTGAGCGAGTCTATTGAGCTAAGGCCGGCATGTCATGCCGACGGCCGCTCCCTCCCCGCCGCCAAAGGCGGCGGGGAGGGAGCGGAAAGGGGGGGGCATCACATGCTTTTTAGCTCGAGAGACTTATTCACCCATGGGACAAGCCCATGGGGGGCCTTCGACCAACGTGCGTTCTCCATTTGGCTAAAGTGTTACGTCATTTCTTGCTTGGGACTGGAAAGAGTATGACCCGGCTGCACTGCCTCTCTCGATGATAAATGAGTAATGTCAAATGACTAATGATAAATCGGTCAAAACCCCGGTGCTAACGCGATGGAAGACCAAAACTCCGTGAATGACTTCCGTGGGCCCATTCTGCCTTCTTATCCGTGGGACGCTTTGCCATCCGTGGCTCGAAAGAACGCTGAGAACCGACCAGCGGAACCATCCTGTGCGTCGTACCGGCTACGCGCTGTTAACGCGAGCGGAATCAATAGAGCCGCTCGATCGAAACAAGTCGACTGGTCCGCGACGGTGTAACCACATTTGGCCAGGTCGCCGGTCCGATTTCGACGACCGCCTCATCCGCGTTTACGTCAATCGCTCCGATAACGGCGTGGCTCGAGCGAAGCCCACCAAGCCACCAGCGTCGATCGCTGACGTACACCAGATCTCCCGGCACGGCCTTCAGAGCATCGGCCGTTTTAGGCGAGAGGCTGACGACCGGCAGCAGTGCAGCACCGGCAGGAGCCGGTTCGACGTCCACTTTTCGTGGCAGTGCCGTAGTTCGACGATAGGCGGACTCATCGCCTGGCGAGCCTTTGTAATGCGCCAAAGCATCCGAAATCGTGCCCCAAACCAAGCCTCGCTGGCGTTCGAACGGCTCGGGCTTGGTAAACAGCGTGACGACACCGGCAATCACACTGCTAACAACAATCCCAAAGAAGGCGCGCAGGAACTTGTACTGCTTCATACCGTCAAACAGGCCATCACCGACATCGGTCATTGGAACCCCGTGTGCAAAAGGCGTAATCACCTGAGGAACGAAGATCGAAAACACGATGGCAGCCAGCCCGCCGACCAGGGTCCAGAGCGCTGCAGTGCGTGTGAATCGTCGCCAAAAGACGCTTAGTAACAAGACGACAACCAATGGCGGCGTGACGGCCGCGGTGAATGCACCGTGAGCCGCGTAGATCGAGTCGAATCTCATGAACACCGGCACGAGTGCGACGCCCAATGCCATGACCGATACCGACGAAATGCGTGCCGCCCGGAGCATCTGGCGGTCCGTCGCATCGGGGCGAATGTAAGGCCGATAGACATCGTTGACCACAATCGCTGCCACAGCGGTAATCAGCGTATCGACCGTCGACATCAGCGCTGCGGTCAGCGCCGCGAGGACCAGCCCGAACAATCCGGGATGACTTAGAAACTCGGTCGCAATATAGAAAGCATTGTGAGGGTCGATCGTGTCCGGCAACACGCCTGCCTGCACCAGCGCGCGTGCCGTCCAGCCTCCGGATGCCACGACACATGCGGCAACCGTCATCAGGACAACCATCATGGCAAACATCGCCTTGCGACTCTCCGAAAGCGACTTGGCTGCCAGAAACCGCATCGCAATCCCCTGGTTCAATAAATAGAACATCCCGCTGTTGGCAATTGCATCTTGCCAGAAAATCCCGACGCTTGGAAAATCAGGCCGTGTGTTGAAGTTGGCGAACGCCAACCGACACTCGCGAGGCAGGTTGCTCCAGAATACGCCGAACCCACCAAGGTAGTCGATGCCGAGCACCAGGATGATCAGGCCGGTTATCAGCAGCATGACACCCTGGAGCAGATCGGTCATAATGACGCTGGTCTGGCCGCCAACGGTTACATAGCTTGCGGAAATCA
>JAJSAJ010000878.1 GCA_024274855.1 Planctomycetota bacterium
CCCGATTACCGTTTCGTAGTCTTGACGGGGACGAGAGGACGATTCGATGGCCAGTTTTAATCGCGTGATCCTTGTTGGCAATTTGACCCGGGATGTGGATGTCAAGTATACCACCAGTCAATTGGCGGTAACGGACATCACGCTGGCGGTCAATGATCGGCGTAAGACAGCCAGTGGCGAATGGGTAGAGGAGACAACATTTGTTGACATAACGCTTTGGGGCCGGACTGCGGAAGTAGCCGGTGAATACTTGGGCAAAGGGTCCTCCGTATTAATCGAGGGACGTTTGAAACTCGATAGATGGGAAAAAGACGGCCAGAAGCAGTCCAAATTGCGCGTGGTTGGCGAACGCTTGCAGATGCTCGGCAAACGGGGTGGTTCGAGGGGACAGGCTGGATCGAGTGGACAGGCTGGATCGAGCGGACAGGCGATGCATATGCATTCCGATCCAGCTCGGACGGACCAGTCGCAACCGACTTCGGTACCGGAAAGCGCCCCACAGGCCTCGTCCGGACCTCCGCAAGATGAAATACCGTTTTGAGAAGCGGCATTTGCGGCCGCTCGACTAAGGACGCAGTGCAGACCTCACGTGGGCTTTTAGACTTTGGGTTGTCAGTCGCCGCTGCCCGGAGGCCTATGGTGATTTGCACGTATTGTATCACAACTTGTATAACAACTCAGTTTGTATAACAACTCAGTGGTGTGGGCAGTCCGCGCCCGAACTCGAACATTGATGATCAGGTTGCCATGGTAAACACAAAACCCCAGAAACGCGAAAAGAAACGTCGATTCAAGCGGCTTCCCAAGGGACCGAATGGATGCATTGAATTGCTGCTGATCCAATCGGTCAATCAACTGGGCAAGCAGGGCGACGTCGTGGAAGTCAAATCGGGTTACGCAAACAACTATTTGCTGCCCCAGGGGCTTGCGACAATAGCGACCGAGCACCATAAGCGCATGGTGGAGAAGCATCGTGAGCAGCTTCGCGAGATCGAGCGTCAACGTCTTTCCAGTCTGCGAGACATTGCCGACGAGATCGCTCGCCAAAGTGTGACGATCGAAGCAAATTCGAACGACGAAGGCCACCTGTACGGCAGCGTTGGGGCGCCCGAAATTGTCAGTTCGTTAAAGCAAACGGGTGTCACACTGACGACGGACCAAGTGCGTCTGGAAGGTCCGTTGCGCGAGCTTGGGTTGTACACGGTCAAGATTTATTTGCACCAGGAAATCACGGCCGATCTGAAAGTCTGGGTCGTGCCGACGGCGGACGAGGGAACCAAGTAAGTCCTTCGGTCCCGCGAAAAAAGGCTGATCATCCCACTCGATCGGGCAATCGAACAGGATTGGGCGGTCGCGGTTCTCATCGCGGCGCGCCCTTTTTGCATGGAGCCAGCCAGCCGGCTCGCTCGCTTGCCATCGATCGCCAGCCGGTTATCATGGGCATCTGTTTCATTGGAAGGCACAAGCTGGCCCGGCCACGTCCACAGGGAGGAGATTGTCATGAGTTCCGCACGCCGAATCGATCGTGGGAAACGCAAGGTCAAGAGCCCAGGCCAGATCTTGGATCGTAAGCCACCGCACGACAACGAAGCAGAGCTTGGCGTGCTCGGCAGCATGATGTTGAAACCGGATGTGTGCGACGATATCGCATCGATTGTCCGGCCCGAGGACTTCTATCAGGAAGCGAACGGGCTGCTTTTTCAACACATGATGAATATGCATGTGGCGGGCAAGAAAATCGACGTGACGTTGCTGGTCAACCAATTGAAGAAGGCGGACGATTTCGAGTCAATGGGTGGGGCCTCGTTTTTGGCACGAGTCAGTCAAGCGGTACCCAATGCGGCTCATGCAGCCTATTACGCAAAGATCGTTCGGGAAAAATCGACCTATCGTTCACTGATCGACGTAAACACGTCCCTCCTAAGTGAGGCCTACGACGAGGCTCGCGAGGCGGATGTCTTGTTAAGCCACGCGGAACAAGAGATCTTTGCCGTGATGGATCGGCGAGTAACCCAAAACGTCTCGCCGATCAACACCGTGCTGATCGATGCCATGGAGCGGATTGATGCGAGAATGCGAGGCGAAAACACGGCCGATTCCGTGGAAACCGGCTTCGCAGAATTGGATGAGATCACCGGTGGACTCCACAATTCAGAATTGATCATCCTGGCCGCACGCCCGAGTATGGGCAAGACGGCGCTGGCCATGAATATTGCCGAACATGTTGCGATGGAACAGCAAGTGGCGACTTTATTTGTCAGCCTTGAGATGTCGGCCATGGAATTGGCCGACCGGCTGCTTTGCTCGGTTGGCCGCGTCAACAGCCACCGACTTCGAAACGGTACGTTACCCCACGACGAACGACGGCGTTTGGTGGAAGTTGCCAGCCGGATCAGCCAAGCCAAATTGTTTGTGGACGATTCGCCCAGCCGTACGGTGACCGAAATTGCTGCTGCCGCTCGGCGAATCGCCCGACGTGAGGAACGGCTCGGCCTGATCGTTATCGATTATCTCCAGTTGATCGAACCAGACAACGCATCCGATCCAAGACAAGAGCAAGTGGCCAAGATCGCGAGGCGACTGAAAGGTCTGGCACGTGAGCGGAAGGTGCCCGTATTGTGCCTCGCCCAAGTGAACCGGCAGTCTGAAGATGCACGCGAGCACCGCCCCAAGCTGAGCCATCTTCGTGAGTCCGGCGCGATCGAGCAGGACGCTGATGTTGTGATGTTCGTTCATCGTGAAGAGTACTATCGACGCGGCGACGAGAAGGAACAATTCGCAGGTCAAGCGGAATTGATCATCTCAAAACAAAGAAACGGACCAACCGGCGATGTCGAGCTCGTCTGGCGCAAACAATTCACGCGATTTGAAGACAAGGCACCGGAACGACTCGAAGAGTTTAATAACTACGCGGGCGGCACGGAGTCCGGTGCGGACGATGGCGATCCATTCTAGCCGACTGGCAAGTTGCCGGCTGGAGCCTCGCCCTCCCGCTGAGCCGATCACTTGCCATTTGGCTAGAATGTTACCAATTTCTTACGTGCCTTTGGTCGCCCGCAGACACAGCCTCAGGGGATCATTTCCAACCGTATGTCGGCGGAACGTGGATTGCATTGCTTCAGTGGGGTAGTAATCCGCGGAGACGATCCGCGGTCAGCTTTGTTGGCAAGTCATAGCGGACCGTCACGCGTCCCGTTTTCGGCAGGTCGATACCGCCCAACTTAGGGTCCCAAATCCATGCCCAGGTCCGTAAGTCTCGCCGGCCCATCAGTATTCGGTCGATGACTCGAGTTCTTTTCTCCTTGGACCATGCACCATACCGATTCGTATATTGCCACACTTCATGACGGAGTGTGGCAACCGGCTGACCGAATGCGCCGTCATAGCTGGTTTTCTTGTCGCGCAACAACTGGACCAAGACGCGCACTTGTTTCCCGTCCCCCGACATAAAGAGCGGCACGACTTTGTTTTCGTAGTGGCGAGCTTGGGCGATATCCGAAATGATGGTTTGACGTGTCTGTTCGTCCAGCGTGCCGGAATGTTTCAACGGTTCATCAAATTCCAGAACGGGTGGGTAATAAAACCCGTCGATTCTGAGCCGCCGTCCAGCCAAAATAATCAGGTCATAGCGTCCAGCCGGCAGATTGGAAAAGCGCCATTGTCCCTGCTTGGTGCTCCGGCCGCGCGCGTCGAGACGCGGCGCGTCGATTTTCGCCTTCGGATCGACGGCTACAAGGGCATTTCCGTCTCGGTCCCAGCGACGAACGACGCCAACCAATGAAACATGTTCCGCATGACTCAGTTGGACAATAAGCTCACCGCCCCGGCATGCGGTCGCCCGCCAGACGCCATCGTTGAAGCCACCCCAGATCAGCAGCAGCAATGCGTATCGAACGGCCGGCCAAAGTCCACATTCAACCGGTCGCTCCAGCAGTTTACGCTCGCGCCGACAGTAGACTGCCCGCCTGCGGTGGCCGCTCTCGAACGCTGCGAAATGGCTGCCTGTCACACCAAAGGGTTCTGCCATCGTAACTCAGACTCCTCCCGCGACTTGTGGACTTCCGTATTAGAGTATCCCTGGCTGAAGTCAGCCAACATTGCGTGCCGATACAAATCAGGTGTAGACCCAACTTAGCCTCAAGTCCCGCACTGGACAAGTGTTTTGGCGAGCCGCAGATCACTTGAAGGAATAGCAAGATGGCGAATCCATCCGACCCGTTGATTGCCAAGTTGATTCAGCGTATGCGCGATGCGGATCCGGTGGTCCGTCTGAATGCGGTAGGCGCACTACGTCTACATGGCCACCGAGCGCTGCCTGCCCGTGCCGAACTGGTCCGACTAACAACCGATCAGGATCCCCGAGTACGTCGCGAGGCCATTCGAGCGTTGGAGCATCTTCGCCGCCAGTCAGCGGCGTGAGACTTCAGTAGAGAGTAGTCGTTCACGGGGTTTTCGTCTGCGTAACCGTTCACGAAATGTAGGCCGCCGGTTCGCTTCCAAGGGGTCAGACCCCAGCGGCGTGAACGGCTACTCGTCTGCCATCGTGTTAGCACCGGAGTTTTCCCCAACTTCCCACGCGTCCGGTTTACCATTAGTCATTTGGCATTACTCACTTATCATCGACAGAGGCAGCGCATCGGAGTCATACTCTTTCCACTGACCACTGACCACTGACCACTGACCACTGACCACTGCCAACTGACCACTGCCAACTGCCAACTGCCAACTGATAAATGATAAATGATAACTGATAAATGATAAATGATAAATGATAAATGATCCTCCACGCACTTTCGCCGTGAACGGTTACGAATGAACGGATATTCATTGTTCCTATTTCGACGGTTGACTTTTGTAGGGTGGGCAGTGCCCACTCTACATC
>JAJSAJ010000072.1 GCA_024274855.1 Planctomycetota bacterium
CCGCCGCCTTTGGCGGCGGGGAGCGAGCGGCCGTCGGCATGACATGCCGGCCTTAGCTCAATAGACTCGCTCACCAACGGCACAAGGCCGTTGGGGTCGATCAGCCGAAAAAACAGCCGTGAGATGCAAGCCCTACTGCAGCCGGCTAAACAGTTACGAAAAATGATACCTTTCCGTAGAGCTTTACATGCGGTGCGCAAGAAATCCACGGTGCTTCACGAGTCCCATGTTCACAGTTTCAGACCGAGCCTAACCGGCGTGTTCGTGCCGTGTCGCGGCGATGTGCGAGCTATCGACCCAGGTGACCTGCAGCCCTTTTTCGACAAGGCATCTCTCGATGGCAGCGGGTACGAATCGCATTCCTCTTTGCTCGAGGATCCCGAAATGAATCTCCACGAATACCGCTCGCAGTTGCGGGTCGCTCAGGATCGACGGCATGCCGTCAAGACACTCCTTCTCAAACCCCTCGACATCGATCTTAATGATGGCCGGAATCGGCAACTGCATTTGCTGCCGGATGCTGTCGCCCGTGTAGACCGGTACGGTGACCGTCCGGCCGTCGTCCGAATCGTGCTCGACGCAAAGCCGATTCGTCGGGCTTGTTGCCGCCTCCGATATCAGCATGGGTGCCGTGCCGTTGAAGTCGCCAATCGCAGCGGTCACGACCTTCGCATTGCGATGGACGCTCTTTTCGACGTTCTGCTGCAGAAGACGTGCCGTTTGCGGCGACGGTTCGAACGCAACGACACTTCCCGTTCCCTGCACGGCATCCATAAACTTCAGCGTGTAGACTCCGACGTTCGCACCGATGTCCCAGACTACGTCCCCAGCCCGAATCGACGACATCATCCGATCGGAAAATGCCTGTTCGTAATCGCGAGCAGGGAGAATCGCTCGGACCAAGCGAGTTAATCCCAGACGTCTCGCAATCGATCGTAATAGTATGGTTGTTTTGTTCATGATTTCAAAACGCAGTCAACAGGCCGCAAGTGATCTGATTTCGCTCTCCTGCCCCTGCCTCTCTTTCAGTAACTGTTTAGCCGTCTGTAGTTGGATTTGTATTTCGCTGCTGTTTTTTCGGCGGATCGACCCCAACGGCCTTGTGCCGTTGGTGAGCGAGTCTATTGAGCTAAGGCCCGCATGTCATGTCCGCAGCCGCTCGCTCCCCGCCGCCTTTGGCGGCGGGGAGCGAGCGGAAAGGGGGGGCATCACATGCTTTTTAGCTCGAGAGACTTATTCACCCATGGGACAAGCCCATGGGGGTCCTTCGCCCAACGTGCGTTCTCCATTTGGCTAAAGTGTTACCTCTGGCAATATTTCTGCAATAAATATTTCTGCCCCCTCGGCCAGGCAGAATATGACAAATGACAAATGACTACTTCTCGATCTTTCGATCGCCAACAGCACGCGCCGGGTTGCCCGCCACGATTGTCATCCGTGGTACGTCCTTTGTCACAACACTTCGAGCGCCCACAACGCTCCCTGTGCCGATCCGGACCCCGGGAACAATAAATGCCTGGGCCGCGATCCAGCAGTCCGACTCCACAATGATCCGCTCGCCAATCAGCCGAAAGTCGCGCACGCGGTGATCGTGCGAGGCGGTGCAGAGTGTCGATTGCATCGAGATCACAACGCGGTCGCCGATCTCGATCCCGTAGATGTTGTAAAGCTGGCAGCCGCGATCAATAAACACATCATTGCCTGACGTCAACAGCCACGGCGCCCAAATTCGAACCGATGGATGGATCCACGTGCGGCCCAGCCTCGCCCCGAATAGACGCAGCACCAGCTTGCGCCACGGCATCGCAAGTCTGGGCGGCGTCCAACGGACAAGAAACAGGAAGGTCACATTCCAGAGAAGACGCCCCAGGCGGTTCTTCATCGAATGGGGGTTTCTGAACTCAGCGTTTGCAGTGAGCGATGGCTTTGTCATTGGTGGTTCTGTTGGACTAGCTGACGAGACTTTCGCTCCCACGGGCAAGCCCGCGGGGGGCGGGGGCGGTGTGTGGGTCGGAACGTGATGATGTTTGGTTTTGTGGTGTGCGGCTAGCTGACGAGACTTTCGCTCCCACGGGGCAAGCCCGCAGGGGGCGGGAACGGTGGCACGCGCGCGGGGGCGGTGCGTGTGGGGACGTTGGGGGGCGTTTCTAGCTGACGAGACTTTCGCTCCCACGGGGCAAGCCCGCGGGGGGCGGGAACTCATACGTACGCCCGGCCACTTCGAATAGGAACCGGTAAAACGGCCCCAGTCGCTCGACACTCAGCTGCCGGCTGCCCTGCCATGCCGCTGCCATCGCCCGTGCATGCGAATCGTCACTGTCCCGACCCGTCAGCTTGTCCACAATCTTGGTCCGAGTGGCCGAGCGGATCCTGCGAGCCGTCTTCTTCAATACCGGACTGCTCTCGCCCGACATGTCAGCGGAAAAGACGTCCGGAAAAAACGAAAGCCGCACGTCGTAGTTTTGGAAAATATACTGAACCGTCGCCTTGCGAGGAATCGCGCCCTGACGCAACAGGAAGTAAAGCGAATGTCGAGTGCCGCCAGCCGTGCCCTGAATCAAAGACGTTTCACCCCGATCGTTCAGTTGATGACGTACCGAGCAGACCTGCAAATCGTCGCCGCTGAATATGCAGGCCAGGTCCAGAAAGTGGATCCCATAGTCCATCAGCAACGTTCGTGCTCGCCGCTCGTCACTAAGCCAGACGGCCGATTCGTTCGATACCGGCGGACTTTGGAACTGAACACGCACATGACGCAACTCGCCCGGATTGTACGTGCGTAAATGTGCCATCATTTGCAATACATTCCGTTTGAACCGGTAGTTGTGGCAGACGGAAACCGAGCCCGATCGGTTCGCGGCAAAATCGATCCATCGCGCGTATTCCTCGGCCGAATACGCCAGCGGCTTCTCGACCAGGACCGGCGCCTTGGAATCGGGGATCTGGTCGATCGCCTGGCAGTGAACCGGCCCCGGAGTGGCAACGACAATCATGTCGGCGGCCGCAACCCCCTCGTTGATATCACGGATTGGTCGGCCATCGTCGTCGGTCCCGGCGGCGAGATCATACGCGGCAATCTCTGGCGAGATCTTCAGCTTGCGTAGCGCAGGCAGATGTTTCTGCTTGACAATACGTCCCCATCCGAGCCACGCGATCGATTTTACGCCGGCGACATCCAGCTTGATATCTTCCGGCACCTCAAACGACCTGCCCTGCCCTTCAAGCGAATCGCTCAGCAAATCCGGCCAGTTTGTACGCAGGTCGACGGCCAACGTCCGGCTGGTGAAGTCGGTCGAAAATGCCTGGCGGCGGCACGCCGCACTCAGGATCTTGTACGGCCGCAGCTTCATGCCCGCAAGCACCGCCACGACGTTCCCACCCAACCCGGCAAATTTCCACAGAAAAGGCGGGAATCGCAAAACCCCCTCGCCAAAACCCATCGACCTGCACAACGCCCGAAGATACTGCAGTCGAGTTGGTGAGTCCGGATCGACAATCAGCCAGGGCTGCCGGTCCTTGACGTCCGCCGGCTCCTGAGTGGCCAGCTTGACAACCACCTGGTGCACATGCTGACGCGAAGTGAGCGGCACCGTGTTCGAGCTGCGACCGAGCAGC
>JAJSAJ010000879.1 GCA_024274855.1 Planctomycetota bacterium
TTCCGCGTACAGACCCCCATGGGCTTGTCCCATGGGTGAATCAGGCTCGCAGCTAAAGAGGATCGCCGCACGAACGCCCCCGAGTAAAGGTCCATCTCTGGACAGACCTCAGGCCCGGAACGCGACGCGTGCTGACCTATCTGGCTGGATAGATCGTCTTCCAATCCCGTGCCATGTCGACAACGGTCCAACCTCGCGTTGCGGCTTCACCAAGTGCTTTGTCTAAACGCCCGACATGCGAATTGCGATCGTATGCCCATTCACGCTTCGCGTCAGTGTGGTGAACCAACATGCACAGGGTGCGTCCGTTTCCTGCCGCAGTCCACTCGAGCATCTGTAAATCGCCATCCGAGTTGCCAAACGCTGCGATCGGCCTGCGCCCGATGAACTTGTGGATTCCAATCGGCTTGCCCTCTTTGTCATCGATGAAATCGATTTCCGGAAGGCGAACGATACCAGGTTGACCGTCGCGCATTTCCAATTTCGTCTTGATACTGCTGCCGACAACCTGTTCGGGTGGGATTCCATAGGCATGCTGGCTGAACACTCGCATGAAATCGACGCCTCCACCGGAGACGATAAACGTCTTGAAGCCATTGGCCCGTAGGTAGGCAAGCAACTCCAACATTGGTTGAAAAACCAAATCGGGATAGGGGCAATTGAAACGCGGGTGCCTTGCAGTCTCGAGCCAGTTTTTTACCATGTGCGTGAATTCGCCAGCCGTCATTCCCGCGTGCGTGGCCATGACCAGTTTCATGAGCCCGCCCATGCCTGCCTCGGCAAGCGATTGGTGGTCGTCTTCCAGCACGGATTTGAACGGTTGCTGGTCTCGCCACTCGGGATGTTTCGGCGCAAGCTGCTTGACACGGTCGATTGCAAAAGCCAGTTAAAAATAGACGGGCTGCTCGGACCACAGCGTACCATCGTTGTCGAACGTCGCAATACGTTTGGCCGAAGGAACATAGTCTGGACTGTTTTTGTCCGTGACACGTGCAACGAACTGGATAATTGCCGTTTTCGTTGGGCCATCTTGCCACGACGGTAACGGGTCTTGCGCGCCGGCAGTAGAGCAAACAAGGATCAATACGAAGAAGTTCAGAAGCTGGCACCGATTCATTGGGTGTCCTTTCTGCGTTTTCGGTACGTTCTGCTTGCCGACCGGGGAGTTGGGGTAGGGGGCCTCGTGGTTCTAGTCGAGCGCACCTCGGCGACGCAATTCGCCGATAATCCGTTGGACCATTGTGGCCACCTCATCCGGGTCCGGTTAGAGCAATGTGGGACAGCCGCCAACCGGCTCGTCGGTGAACCCTTCTTCGGCCAACAAGCACTGGACTTGGCGTGCAAGAGCATCTAGTTGCAATTGTTGACTCGGAGACTTTGGCTGGCGGCCTGCTCCGGTCTGGATTCCCCGGAGTCGCAGTGCGGCACGAAAACCCTCGGGAAACTCGGCCGAATAAAGCATCACGTCAAACAGGCGTAAGAGCCGATACTGGAGATCCCGAGCCTGATCGATTTGGCCGGCGAGGGTCAAGTCGTACAGCTTCCGCGTGATCTCCGGCACAACACCACTTGTCGCATTGGTTCCCCCGTCGCAACCGATCAGCAGCATCGGCATGAGCGCGGCATCCCACCCGGTCAGGAAGCTGAAGTCGGGACGCGACGCCCGCACTTCGCTGATCATGCGCATCATGTGCGGCAGGTCGCCCGAAGAATCCTTAATCGCGACGACACGCGGACACTGCTCGGCCAATCGACGCACGGTCGGTACATCGATGGGCGAAGCAAACATCGGGATATTGTAGAGCGTCACATCGACAGGCGAGTGGTCAGCGATCTCTTTGAAATACGCGAAAACCCCTTCCGGACTCAGCTTGTAGTAAAACGGGGAAACAATCGCAACGGCGCGAACTCCTAATTCGCAATAGTATTCGCAAGCCCGGATCGTTTCGCGCGTATTCGCTTCGGCCGCACCTGCCAGGATCGGCACGCGTCCTTCCGTTTGATCCGCGATGATTTCGATGATGCGCCGTCGCTCTTCGGCCGTGAACCGAGTGAACTCGCCGGTCGAACCGTTCGGATATAACCAGTGAACACCACGGTCAATCAGCCAATCGACATAGCGTCGCAGTTCGGGTTCATGGATCTCGCCGCAGTTGTCCAACGGCACAATGTTCGGAGTGAAGATACCACGAAGTCGTTCATGTTCAGGCATGATCGTTACTGATCCTAAGAACGTGTTCTGAAATTGGCTGGCGGTTGTTGACGCGGGAGGGCGGAACTTCTGCTGAGCCGGGTCGTCCCGAGGGCTGCTCGCTTTCACTCAGGTTCGCGGCTCGCCCTCCCAATTTCGGGACACGCTCTAAGGCGGGCGGAATCCGCGAGTCACGAGTTGAGAACTCAAGGTCGAGAGCCCGAAGAGAGCGTAGCCATTCACGCCGCTGGGGTCTGACGCAATTTCCGGCGGAGAAAGCGTTTCTTTACGCGAACGCATCTTGTCGCCGAAAATGGGTCTGCCCCCTTGAAAGCGAACCGGCGGCCTACATTCCGTGAACGGTTACAAGAGGGCCAAGTTGAATGCTCTTGGACCGAACATGCGTGCTTGGCACAAGCCGGCACATTGTTCAATCATAGCTTGGCGAAGCTCACAAGTCAGCTAAACTGATGGAAACTCCCGCCAAAGCCAGACAAGGCAAGGACTTAAACTCGTGGTTAGACGCCCTTTGCATACTCCGAAAACGCTTCCCTCGCAGCCCGTGGCAAGTCTAGACCGAGCCCTGGTGCCGATTGCTGTAACGGCCGGATTCTTGCTTTTTCTGACGTTCTATCTCGTCTGGTTCTACTCCGTTCCGTACGTGGCGGGGTTTCCACGGGCCCGCATGCTGATGCTGATGCTGGTTCCCGATCAACTGGTTAGCCAGTGGTTTGGAGACGCGGGCGCCCCCATGAATATCCTGGATCGGGTCCCAATTGTGGGTGTCGCACTGGCGATATGGAGCGTGGCCTACTGTCTTGGCTGGCTGATCCTGGATGTGACGGGAATTCGCCGGCTGCTAGATCGCATCGAGCGGTTTGTTTTCTCGATGGCTATCGGGTTGGCCGGCTCCTCGCTGGTCACGCTGGCAATCGGCTTGGCCGGGCTGCTGCATCACCGATCGATTTTTGTTGTTCTGGGCTGTCTTTGTATCGCTGTTGCTCTGTGGAAGCAGGGGCGGCAACGGAGGCTGGGAATAGATCATTACGATGGGGATCCGAAAACCTCTCCCGACAGACTTGACCGCTGGTCGACCGTTCGGAACCTGATCGTTGGGTCGGCTTGGTGCTGGTTGCTGGTTCCGTTTTTCATCGTCATTGCGCTCGGTGCGATGTTGCCGCCGACCGACGGGTTTCGGCTGGATTTTGATGTGCTTGAATACCATCTTCAAGTTCCGAAGGAGTGGTTCGAGCAAGGGCAGATCACATTTCTGCCGCACAATGTTTACGGCAACATGCCACTAGGGACCGAGATGTTGCCGCTGATGGCGATGCATCTGATGTGGGGGCCAATGGCTTGGTGGTGGGGCGCGCTGGCTGGTAAGCTGCTGATCGCTGGCTTTGTTCCGCTGACAGCCCTCGCGCTGTATGCCGCGGGCCGCCGATTCCTCACGGTTCAAGCCGGTATCTTTGCAGCGATCCTCTACGCATCCACGGCATGGGTCGCGGCTGTTTCCTTTCATGGCCTGATTGATGGGGCGGTTGCGTTTTATGGTCTGCTGAGTGTTTACGCATGGCGACTTTCCGTGGGGCGGTCGCGAGCGAACGAAGTTGACCGCCTGCCCAAGCGATCTGCTGCTCAGCTACAGTCGGAAGGCCCTGCCGCGTCGCTCGGTCCTGCAGGCGGACCGGGCGTCGTTGGAATACATGGATTGCGCGACACAGACCGCTTGCGTCTACTCGCTTTGACCGGATTCATGGCCGGCACCACGGTTGCTTGCAAATACACAGGCATTGTGTTTTTCGTCTTGCCATTGGCTGTCGCCGTGGCATGGATTTCTGGTAATGGACGAGCGTGGCGTTTGAGCCTGTTCAGCCTGGCGGTTCTGGTCGGTTGTGGTCTCTGGCTTGGCAAGAACGGGATTCTAACCGGGAACCCCACCTACCCACTATTGGTTAATGTCTTTGATGGAGCGACGCGAACGCCGGAAAAAGATGCCCAATGGCGTTCGGCCCACCAGGTCCCTCGCGATCATCAAGGCCGTCGCTATTCCCTGCATCAAGCCTGGCAATCGCTTGCGCAAGTTGCCGGGCGAAGTCGCTGGCAGCATCCGATGCTGATTCCCCTGGCACTGTTGGTCGTTCTTTGTTGGCGAGATCGCGACCGCTGGCTCCCATGGCTCGCCGCCACCATCTATTTGTTGGCCACGTGGTGGTTTCTGACGCACCGGATCGATCGATTTTGGATCCCCGTCCTACCAATGATTGCGTTGCTTGCGGGGGTCGGGGCGACGTGGTCGACCAGCAAGCTTTGGCGGTGCACCGTCTGGGGCGTGGTGCTTGCTGCCGTTGTCGCCAACTTTTTCCAGGTCTCGTCTTCCCTGGCTGGCGACAACCGATACTTTGTCGATTTGGTCCAGCTTCGAGACGACCCAGCCATGGGGACGGTATCACCGGTTCACGGCTACTTGAACCGACACATTAAGAGTGGCGATCGGGTACTGTTGGTGGGCGATGCGGCCGTGTTCAACCTTCAGGTACCGAATCTCTACAATACGTGCTTTGACACGTGCATCTTCGAGCGGTTGATGCGAAACAAAACGGTGGCCCAGCAGCGTCAGGCACTACGAACTTTGAACGTATCTCATATCTTGATCGACTGGGCCGAGATTCGGCGATATCGAGCGACGTACGGCTTCACCGACTACGTCACTCCGGAGCTTGTTCACTCGCAACTGGTACGGCGGCGGCATCTTCTCAAGGCGATCGCGATGCCGGACGTGGAATCGAGCCAGGCGGAGTTATTCGAGGTGGTGACCGAGTAACGTTCTGATTCGGGGATTGTCGCACCCTACACCTGTTCGAGTCCGTAGCGTGTGACCAGCTCGCCGTCGACAATCCTCCATCATCTGAAACGTTCACGGCGAGCGCTGGCACACCAGGAATTACCGAAATGATGACCAGCGTATGGGCGCGGTGCAACCGGAGTGTGGTGTGCCCGCGATCGCGATACCGTCGTTGCCAGTTGCCGAGGTGAACGCCGCGATCTTGTCACACCCTACCAGCTAACGACCAAGGCCAGTGCCTGGTTTCCATTGGTGGCCGTTTGGATGTGACGCGACAGGCTGCGTAGTTTTGGAGGCGAGAAA
>JAJSAJ010000073.1 GCA_024274855.1 Planctomycetota bacterium
CGCGGTGAACCTTCATTTGGCCGGGGTCCACCAAAACCGTCTTTGGGGTCCGCGATGCAGATTACCATTTCCAGCACGACAGTTCCATTTCGTCCTTGGCGTCCTGAGGATGGGCGTGTATTTCGGCGTCTATTCGCCTTCGATTCCGAAACGACGCGGCTCGATGATCAACGACCCTGGTTGACGCCAACTTACGTGTTGGGAGCTGCCTGCGATCGCAAGCAGGGACACTTTATTCAGCGTCAGCACGTCGAGGCATTCCTACGCGCCCACGAAGGCCTGACGATCGTTATGCACCGAGCGCCCTTCGACTTGGCGGTCTTGCATCAGCTTGTGCCACAATTCGACATCTACCGTTGGGTTGATGAGAACCGGGTCTGGGATACTCAATTGCTTCACCGGTTGTACACACTGGGAACGGAAGGCCACACATCATCCGGCAAAGGGCAGTCCACGCTAGACACATGTGCATCGCGGTATCTGAACATCGAACTTCCCAAAGACGTTGAAGATTCTCACGGAAAGGCGGTTCGCGTTTCATACAGTCAGTGGCTCAACCGTCCACCGACGGAGATCGAGGATGTTTACCTCGAGTATCTCGCCAAGGACGCCTTGGTCACGCGGCTTGTTTACTCGAAGCTACGCGACAAACTGAAAGAGATGTTTGAATCCTCGGCGAAGGCCTGGGGGTACATTTCGCGGAAATGGCTTGACAAGCAAATTCGACGTTGGGGATGGCAAACACATCACGTTCAACTCCAGGCGGCTATCGTGCTGGATGCCATTGCATCGAACGGCTTGACAGTGAATCTTGAGTCTCGGGATGGTCTTGTAAAACAGTTGCAGACAGCTTCCGGTGAGTATCGGGACGTCTTGCGAGAATATGGCTATATTCCTGGACAAAAAGGCTCCGCCAAGGCGTTACAAGAGATCCTTCATCGTTTGGACACCCAACACCCGGGGCTGATGTTCCAGCACACTGAAAAGAGCAACGCGTACAAGTCCTCGGAAGAGGCCCTGGCCCAGCTTTCCGGCGTAGAGCCTTTTGTCGATGCCCTCTAGGTTTCAAGAGTACCGAGAAGCTGTTGTCCACATTTCTGAAAAAGATGGACCGATGTGTATTGCACCCGTCCTTCAATGAGTTGTTAGTTACCGGGCGGACTTCGTCCTTCGGTGAAATCAACGCCCAAAACCTGCCCCGCGACGATCGCGTTCGATCTTGTTTTGTCCCCAGTCCAGGTCACGTGTTTCTCACTGCTGATTATTCAACGGTGGAGATGGCAACACTTGCGCAGAGTGTAGTTAGTCAAATGCGGATTCCCTCCGAGATGGCTGAGGCAATAAACAGCGGTACGGATCTGCACCGGCTGGTGGCCGCCCGCTTCTTTCAGAAACCCGAGGGCAAGGTGACTCCTGCCGAGCGTCAGAAAGCAAAGCCAATCAACTTCGGGAAACCTGGCGGAATGGGACATCTCGCACTGAAAAGGTATGCAAAGGCATCCTACGGGATTGACCTCGCCGATGACGAAGTCAGACAACTGTCGGATTTCTGGCTCGATCTGTTTCCGGAGATGGACGAATTTCTCAATGACGGGGATGATCTGGGGCTCCGCGTGGCAGAACGATTCAATTTAACTCCGTCCACTTTGTACGAACACACCGGCAGTCGGAAATTCATAAACCATCCCAACAACGACGGGCGTGAGCAGCATCCACACCCGATCCTGGGCGCAATGTGTCTGAAGGTTTTGAAAGAGGCGGTGCCCAAGAAACAAACCGGCGTGCCGTACGATCCGGGCGAGATCGACTTCTTCTGGTCTTCGGTAATTGAGAATATCCAAAAGCTCCCGCCAGCACTTTCCCAAGCAATCCATGCCCGAAAATCGTCTGTGTCTTTGCAGCGTGCTGTGATGCGTGAGATCGGCCGAGCTCCTGTTTTCACGTTGTCTGGACGGCTTCGCGCGAATGCGACGTATGCAGCTCGACATAATACGGTATTTCAAGGATTGGCGGCAGATGGAGCGAAGTTAGCGCTTTGGGCTCTTTGGCGAGCTGGTTACAGAATCGTGAATTTCATTCACGACGAAGTGATTATAGAAGTGCGTGCCGACTCGAATCTGGGGCTTCACGCGGAAATCGTTCGCCATTTAATGATCGAGAACATGAAGATGGTCGTGCCAGACGTGCGTATTGATGTGCAGTATGCCGCCAGCAATTGTTGGCACAAGGGTGCCACACATTTGGTGGATGACAATGGGAAAATGACCATTTCCCGGCTTTCGGTCGAGTAGTAAGCCGATTTGGCCACCGACGTATTCTGGATTTTCTTCGCCTGCAGTGAATCGGCCTTCTACCTGTACTCACCCTGTCCCCCGTGTTCTGTGGCTAGCGCCCCGATTGTGGAAGCTTCCCATCCCCACTCGGAAATCCGAGACTCACCAGTAACGCAGGTGCACTCGCCGTATGTGGCGACTCCGCTCGATCTCTTTCGTGCCCCACCGGCACAGCTTCAGACGACTCCGATCCCATGCTCGGCAACATCCCGTCACAGAACACACCCCGCAGTTAAAAAACTCCTGCGCCGAACTGGGAGATGTTGTGCGCCCATCCAACCCTATGCCGGTAGTGACGCCAGAATTGTATCGAAAGTGTCGGCGACTCTCATCCTGGTTCCACGGTAGCTCTTCTCTGTGATCGTGATGCTATTGTCGGAGTGCTGCAGAAATCGATCGAGAATCGCAGTGGCTGTAGGTGCATCGCCGAGCTAACTTGACTCCCCGTCCTCAGTCGGTCGATCGTATCTCGTATTGCCAGTCGCTACAAGAGGCACAGACACGGAATCGTCACAATGTGCGTTTATCAGCAGCTCCGGCGTTTGCAACCGATGGGATTGTGAGCTGGTTGATGTTGCTTTTCGTCGCAATCAGGAAAGCCGATCCTGCGCC
>JAJSAJ010000074.1 GCA_024274855.1 Planctomycetota bacterium
AAAATCCATTTCACGCCCAGCCAACAACTGAAATTGGTAACACTTTAGCCGTCTGCAGTAGTATTTGTATCTCACTGCTGTTTTTTCGGTTGATCGACCCCAACGGCCTCGTGCCGTTGGTGAGCGAGTCTATTGAGCTAAGAGCAACACGTCACTCCCAAGCCCCCGCCTCCTCCCCGCCGCCCTTGGCGGCGGGGAGGGGACATTTCACCACATCGCACTAGCTCAAGAAACTTATTCACCCATGGGACCAGCCCGTGGGGATCCCTTGAGAACCGTTCTCCTCCATTTGGCTAGAGTGTTACTGAAATTGTAATTCACGGCATAACCGTGTACGCTATTGACACGTACGCTGCGCAGCGGGCGCGACAAATGTTTTTCGTAACACTATAGCCAAATGGCAAGTAATCGACTCAGCGGAACCCCGCGTCACCCACTTCCACGGCTCCATGGGAGGGCGAGGCTCCTGCCGAGCCATTCGGGTCAACCAAACACGCGGCTCAGCGGGAGCTTCGCCCTCCTGAAAAGACTGCTTTTCCGGGCCCTGATACAAATACTACTGCAGACGGCTAAACAGTTACTGGTTTCCGAATCTTGCGAACTGCGAGTTCCCTCATGACAAAACGCTATTGCATAAAAAGATTGTACCGCGCACGCCACCGGTACACACATCATGACGACTCGCCCTTCGAAGACCAGTGGCAATTGGAAGTCTATCTTCACGCACTCGGCCTGAGGACAAAACACGACTTGAAGTCGGTCGTCGATATCGGATGTGGCTCAGCGTACAAACTGCGTACGTACTTCAAGGCCTATGAGCGAACAGGGCTCGAGCTACCGGTCAATGTTCAGAAACTGAAGACTCAGTTTCCAAACGAACGCTGGTTAGTATCCGATTTCCAGAAAGAGCCCGGACTTTCGGCCGACGTGATCATTTGCAGTGACGTCATTGAGCACTTGCTTGATCCCGATGAACTTACCGAGTTCATCAAACGCATCGCATACAAGTACCTGGTTATTTCGACGCCGGATCGCAATCTGCTCTACCACCCTTGGAAGCGAGGATACTGGGGTCCTCCAAGCAATCCCGCCCATCAACGAGAATGGGCCTTTGAGGAATTCGGTAAGTACTTATCACAACACTTCACACTGGTCGATCACCGAGTGACCAACCTGTACCAGCACACACAGATGGCCATCTGCACACCCAAGGTAGCGTGACACGGGCTACGCCAGCGAATCAGGTCATGCTGGTCCATTATTTCTCCAGCATCTTCTTCACCTGGGCAACGATACGGTCTTCGATGGCCGGAGATACCTGGTTCGGGTGACGGTAGGTGATTCGCGCACTTAGCGAGTTACGAGCCTCGTAGCCCCCTTCGCGAATGATCCGCTTCGACACAACATAGCCGACAACATCGTGCGAGTAAGCATTGATCCAAAGTGGAATGCCCGTGATCTCTTTCTTCATGCGCAGCGAGTAATCGACCACCACCTCGCCCGTAAGAAATACCATGGCCAGATCATCGCCGAAAACCCAGGTTGCGATATCATAGTCCAACGTTTTTGGCAACTTCTTTCCCTGTCTGATCTGCCGGAGAACGTTCTGCCCCGCATGGGAGCGTTTGGCATTCTTCTCCAGGTCTTTGACGGACGGTACCTTGCCGTAAGTAAACTGCAATGTGGCAAGTTTGGCAGTTATCCGCGGGCTGATGGGTGTCATCGGCATGGCAAGAACTCGCTTGACTTCATCGGCCAGTGCGCGACCGTGCTGCAAGCACAGCTCAACGGTGCCATGCGGGCAGGGATCAGCATCCGCGCCACACCCAATGCAAGTTATCGCAATGGCACCCGGATGATCCGCCTCGATCGCTTGCTGAGCGCAAGCTGCCCAGTCTCCATGAATTTTCTTGTAATTCCCGCGTAGCGTAGTACAGTGACACGCATAGTTGGCAACGACGGCCATCAGCTTGCCTTCCGTGTCGGTCACGCGCAAGACCGGCAGAGTGTGATCGACGGGTGCATCGAGTACGGCTCCAAAACCGGCCCACTTTCCGTCTTTCATCACGCGCCGATTGGCGGCAAACCCGACACTCCCCTGCGCCCAGGCAAGGCGTGCGTCCCGGCGGGATTTCAACGCTTCCAAGACAACACGAACAAGCCGATCGTTCAACTGGCGATAGTACTGGTCTAAATGCTCTCGTTGAATCCCCTCGAGCAGGTTCATTCCTCGTACTCTCGGCCCGGAATGGCAATGCGTATGACACAGCACAAACCGCTCGGGCCTGATCGACACGACTTTATTCAGACGTGCCAATAGCTTATTCCGCGTGCTCGGCAATAATGCACCAATGTCAACCATCAACAATACCGCCGGCCCGTCACTCTGGTCACTGCCGATCACCAGTGCCTTGGCTGACAGACGGCCGGCAACACCTTCGGATTCCATTTTTCGCGAAGCATACCCATACATGCAGACTGGCGTCTCGGGCGTTATGTAGATCTTCGCCACACCGACCGGCACAACTGCCGAGTCTTCAGAACTCCGCTCCGCACACATCACCACCTTCTCGAACGAAGGCGAACACAAGTCATCGGTCGATGGTTGTTCGGCCTGTTTGTCAACACCATCCTCTCGGCTCGCGGCCTGATCCGCCGAGAGCTCCGCGGGCCACCCAAGGCCAGTTGCCATGACCAAGAGAAGTAAGCCGATTCGATTCACAAAGCATGACATCTCGATACTCCTTCAGCAGACTGATCGATTAAAGCGGGCTCGGAACAAGTGCCGTGTCAGGATTTACTTTTGGGGTTGGGTGGTACTGGGTAAGGACCGGCAGATCAATTGTTGTCGCGTTTACTGGGGAGCGTTCGTGCGGCGATCCTCCTTAGCTGCGAGACTG
>JAJSAJ010000880.1 GCA_024274855.1 Planctomycetota bacterium
CCGGTTCGGTTCCAAGGGGTCAGACCCATTTTCGGCGACAAAATGCGCTCGCGTAAAGAAACGCTTTCTCCGCCGAAAAATGCGTCAGACCCCAGCGGCGTGAACGGCTACTGAAACTCTAACGCGGGTTTCGCCCACAACGCAAGTGGCGGAGCCACAACCCGAATTGTCGAATGGATGCCCACGTCCGCTCATTCGACGGACCTGGAGGTCCGTCGGACAAGACAGCTTCTTTCCAGTAGGTTGCTGATTCGACTATTTGAGTTTCGTGCCGCTGCCCTAAGGATTCGCCAATCAATAACTGTCGCACTCTTCCGCGTACAGACCCCCATGGGTGAATCAGTCTCGCAGCTAAGGAGGATCGTCGCACGAACGCCCTCCAGTAAACGCGACAGCAATTGATTCGCCGGCCCTAAGTGCAACTGAGTCACGTGTTTCGGAAGGACAGGTTAACCGCGGAGACACGCATGCACCAGGGATCAGGTGAACAGGATGCTCGTTACTTTGACGGTGGCCCCGCCGTGTCCGGTTGCCAGCCGTTCCATTCTTGCCAGATCAGTTGCGGAAAGACCCAAGCGTCACGCGCGTAGCGTCCGACCAGGCGGCGTGGTTCGGAGAGCATTCGGTGGCACCATTCCATTCCCATTCTTTGGACCCATCGTGGTGCGCGTTTCTTTCGTCCTGCCAGGAAATCGATGGTAGCGCCGGCACAGACGGCCACCGACGCTTCGATGTGTTCTTGGTGGGAATGGACCCAGAGTTCCTGTTTCGGAGCCCCGAGTCCGATGATCAGCAGGTCGACGCCCGCGTCTGCGATACGTTCGAGTATTTGTTCATTCTCGCGTGGGTCATGCTCGAATCCCATGGGCGGGCTGTACGTGCCAGTGACACGGACGGCAGGCCAAGTCGCTTCGATGCGTTGAGCGGCCAGATCGGCGATTCCCGGACCCGCTCCGAGCAGGTAGGCTCGCGTCGGCTGCTCAGGTGTTGCCGCGGCCAGTGTGGCGGGGACAAGGTCCGATCCGGCAACACGCTCGGGCAACGATTTGCGAAGTAGGCGGGATGCCAGGACGAGCGGCAGGCCGTCAGCGACGACCATTGCCGCATGTCGGTAGGCGGCCTGAAGCCGAGGGTCATGACGCAACATGACAACATGGTCGACGTTTGGGGTGACAACATACCGGCATGTTGCGCCAGGTTGTTCGATCCATTGTTGAAGGTGGTCTACCGCATCCCGCAGTCGCAGCACATCCAGGTCAGCTCCGAACAGGGACACGCGGTTTGGTGAGGCGAGTTGTTGTGGCATGGTTCGAGTCTCGTGGGTGGCTGATCAATTCGATTGGCCCGCGCGGTCGGCGCAGTGGGCGAGTGCTTGTTGCAGAGAAAGGTTGGGAACGGACCGGGGCAAAGGTGTCGTCAATCTGGTGGCAACCGGTTGCCCGATCGTCGGACGGTTTGCAGAAGGAACCGGGGCGGCGCTTGGGGGGCCGGTTGTCAGGAAGACGATTCCCCATCCGATCAGCAGGCCGCCGAAGAGTCCGAATGCGATGATCACGGCCTTTCCGGGCCCTTTTGGTTTCGAGCCGGTTTGTGCGAGTCCGACACGTGCAATAAGGCTGGTCGAAAGAGACGCGGCTTGGCTGGCTCGCGCGTTCGTCAGGTCTTGTTGGGCACGCGTCAGGTTTTCGGATCGTTTATGTACTTCAGCGGCCAGGTTACTATACGACGCTCGGATCGATGCCAGGTGCTTCATGCGCTGCTGCAGCTGATCAAGTTGTCCCGTAAGCGTGTCGATTCGATGTTGTTGTGAGGATGTTTCAGCCAACAATCCACGGATCGCAATGCTCAATTCGCGGTGCAGGTGTCCACGAATTTCCTGTTCCGCAACCTGAGCTGCCTGGACGCGTGGGTGGTTGATCGACATCGTACCAAGTAGCCGAGATGTGTTCAGCTGTGCGTCGATCAGCCCATCCTTCAGTCGGCGTAGAGCGGGTTGTGATTGGAGTAATCGGTTGGGTGTGGCGACCAGATGAATGGGGTCTTTCTGGGCGGCCGTCAGTAATTCGAGCAGCTGTGAGTCGGACTGTAGTGCATTCTGCGCCTGTCGAAGTTCCTGCCGCACGGAAACCAGTGTCGCTTGCAAACCGCCGCTGCCGATGGATGATTGGTCAAGCGATCGAAGCTCGGCCAAGTCGCTGCCGATCGAGGTCTCCATGGCGGCCAGTTGTTTCGTGGCTTGATCGAGATCCTCTTTGGACAGATGGACGGTCTTGCTCAATTCGTCAATGATGCTTTGAGCCTTGCGGTTACGTAATTCCTGAAGATGTAGGCTTACTTGAGTGCAAATCGCATCGGTCACTGCCAGTGCACGCTGACGATTCGGATCCGTGACTTTCAAGTAGAACAGCTCGGTCGTTCCATATTCGGCTCCTTTGGGTGGTTTGAGCTGAATATGATCTTGCATCGTTTCGATATCTTCGGTTGTTGGCCATTGCGAGTCGTGTCGACTGTCCTTCACTTGTTCGACA
>JAJSAJ010000881.1 GCA_024274855.1 Planctomycetota bacterium
CTCCCCGCCGCCTTTGGCGGCGGGGAGGGAGCGGCCGTCGGCATGACATGCCGGCCTTAGCTCAATAGACTCGCTCACCAACGGCACAAGGCCGTTGGGGTCGATCAGCCGAAAAAACAGCAGCGAAATGCAAATCCAACTCCAGTCGGCTAAATAGTCACTCACAATGCAAGCCGCAAACCACATACATCCCGTTCGAATGCCTGAAAACCCCGACTCGATCGCCACTAAAACCCTGATTCGATTTCAGCGTGATTGCTGTTGGAAATCCGCGAAACACTCCGGGGTTTACCGGCTTATGGTCGGCGTAGCTTTCAGTTTGAGTAGTTACCAAAAAGTGAAACTTGTGTTGGGAGCCAATGTGATGAGGGATCATTTGCAGACGTTCAGCTTTGCGGTGTGTGCGAGCCTCATGCTGCTGGCGAGCGTCTCGCGGGCGTCAAATTTTAGCCAATTTCTCCATGCAGCTTTCAACGACCAGATGGGACGGGCACCGACCGGCACGGAATTGTACCACCATGCCAACATCGCGCGCGCCAACGGGCCGCTGGAAAGCTACATTCAGATGTGCGCATCGGACGATTATTTCATCACCCGCGCGCAGCACGACATGGAGGTCTACGTAACACGGCTTTACCAAACATTCGTGGGCCGCAATCCGCGGCCCGATGAGGTGCGTTTTTGGGTAAACCAGTTTCAACAAAGCAACGTCGATCGGGTGGTACTAGTGCGACGTTTCTGTCAAGTGAACCATGTCACTCAGTTGCCAGGGCTCGTTCCCAGCCGGCCGGTTTTTGTGGTGCCGACGAGGGCTGCCGCCATCGCGGCGCAGTTGGTCAGCAGACTCAATCTGTTTATCAGTCTCGTACAGACTGAGTTGGGAGGTTCGTTTTACGGACGCGATGTTTTGGCACAAGCGCGTAGACTCCTTACCGCCGCGGAGCAGTATCGGCAGCTGTTGGGGGCGCCGGGAACCACGGGGCAACAGATTCAGATTGCGGCGGATAATGTGGAAACAACGTTGCAAGCATTGGAACGAGAGTATCATCGAGTTCCGGGCGCATCGGTGCATTGCCAGGCTGTGCTCCAACAGATCTCGCAACTGACAACGGCTGCGCGCGGTGCGGCTGGGAGCCGCGCACCGCCCGTGTCGTATCGGCCGCCGGCAATGCCGGCCCACTTGCCGGCGACGCCGGGCTCTGAGTATGCGCCGGCGCGTGCTGCCATCGACGCCCTCTTGAACGCGATGCGTCAGTTCGTGTATGGGATGCAGTCCTACAAAGACGAAAGTCCATTCTACGGCAGTCTCTACCGGGATCTTCAGAGCTTGTCCGTCCAGGTCGAGGCGATTGCGCTACTGAATCGACAGCGCCAATCAGAACGCAAGATGCGTTAGGCGCTGCGCGGAGTGCAGCGCCAAGCCGACACAATCTCGGCACAGATTGGCCGGGCCGACATGCGCGTGCAACAGGCGTGGTGGAGTCTGCAGCATCAGTTGCGCCAAACCGCGGACGCGCTGAACCTCCACGAAAGTTACTCGGTTGCGACCAGCGAACCAGTGATTCTCCATCGTCCGGCGTGGAATCAGTTTCCCTACCAGCGCTACTCCCGGTATCCGTCCAAAAGAAACCGGGACGCCGTCGCCAAAGCCGACCAGTTGCTCGCCAAAATCGATGGCTACATCCGGTCCTTGCGGCCCGTTGCTCGCCAGAATCGCAACGCGGCAGGCGCGCTCGCCTCAGTGCAGAATTTGCGGCACGCGGTCCTTGCTTTCCGTAGCACCGCAACGTCCGGGGTCAATGGTTCACCACTATGGCGGTCGGCCGACCGTCTGATGTCCAAATACCAGCAAAGCTCCAGTCGTGTGGCCGAGGCAGTGGCACGCGATGCTACACTGAACTCGCCGCTCTACTATCAAATCGGGGAACTGGTTAAGCAAGTCCAATATGCCGTGCGCGGCGTACACACGTAGTCTGTGGGAAAGGTGAAAGGCATTTGTGATGAATCGAGCGATTAGATGTGCGGTGCTTGCCACCGCGACAATGGCGAGTTCGCTTATGGCGCAAGATACACCAACCAATCCCGTCCAGGATGTTCGGGAATTGGATGTCGCGGTGCGGCGCATGGCGGCCTTCTTGAAGTCTTTGCCCAGCTATCATATTGAAGTAAGGCAACAATGGAGTGTGGGTGGTGAACAACCGAGCAAAGGTGCCAACCAGTACCAGTTGACCGTCCGCAACCCCGCTTCGTATCGGCTGGAAGTTACTTCGCCGGTCGCCGCGAAAAAGAACGCACTCATGTGCGTCAGCGACGGTAAAGCAACCGTGCGTATGTTTACTTTTGGTGAAACCAGCATCTATTCGTCCGGCCAGGGCGGGCTTGACCAGATGCTCAAGGACCGGATGACCGACACCACGCTCAAAGACAGTTGGCTGGACGTGGTTTCTCATCCCAATTTACATGCCGATATGATGGCCAGTGTCGCCAACGTGAAATACTTGGGTGAAAACGAAGTCGCTGGCGTCAAGACCAAGGTATTTCAATTGGACTGGCAACGCACGCCCGGTTGCACACTGTGGTTCGGAACCGGCGACCGCCCGCTACTCGTGCAGGCGCTCGGTACCTTCCCGTTTTCACCGCAACCCGACAAGAAGCAAGAGATGACCGTCAAGACGCGACTCGTATGGAAAACAGGCGACACCTATGGCGAGGAATTGTTCCGTGTGAAGATCCCTCAAGACGCCATGAAAGTGAGCGATATCCATGCGTCCCTGATCGAAGGTGGAACTCGGGACCTCCTTGGACAACCAGCGCCAAGCGTGCAACTCAAACAACTGGATGGACAACCATGGCGGTTGCGGCGACACCAGGGCAAGGATACCGTAGTGATTTTTTTCTGGTCGACGTGGGCGGTTCCGAGTACCGAGCATATGCCAGCCGTATTGGACTTCGTCGAGAAATATAAGCAGCAAGGGGTCGCCTTCTACGCCATCAATGTGGGCCAAGCGGAGAATGAAGTGCGGACGCATCTGCAAAACGTCAAGCACGACGTGATCGTGGTGCTCGATTCCAAAGAAGCGGCGGCCAAGGCTTTTCGCGTCACCTCCCTGCCGACCACCCTGCTGGTCGGCAAAGACGGCACGTTGCAAGCCGTCCATGTTGGCTCTGGTGCCCACATGCTCAAGCTGATCGACGATGATTTGCGTCAGCTACTAAGTCTTGAAAAACCATAGAGACACACCTATGACAAGGAAACATGGAGCACGAGCGGCGCTGGTTTCAGGAGGAGTCATCCTGATCGCCGCAACCGGCCTCTGCCGCCTTGCTTCGGCCCAGAGGCGAGCGATCATCGACACCAGCCGAAGTCTGCACTGCCGCCTGCGCAGTGTAGACCTGTCGGACGTTCGCTGGACCGACGGCTTCTGGAAACAGAAGTTCGATTTAGTCGAAAGCGTCACCATCCCGAAGATGTGGGAATACTTCAACCGGAATGACCAGACGGAGATGGGGCATCACTGGATCAATTTCCGCATTGCCGCGGGACTGCAAGCGGGGCCGTGGAAAGGCCGGTCTTGGCACGACGGCGACTTCTACAAATGGCTGGAAGCCGTAGCCTATGTCTATGACGTGACCGGGGACCCGACACTCGATCGGCAGATGGACGAAGTGATCGACGTCATCGGACGGGCGCAGCAGCCCGACGGGTATCTCTCGACACAAATCATCGTGCAGAAGCTGGGGCGGTTCCAAAATATCCACCACCATGAACTGTACAACATGGGCCATCTGATGACCGCGGCGTGCATCCATCATCGGATGACCGGCAAAGACAACTTTCTGAGAATCGCGCGCAAGACGGGCGACTACCTGTTCGAAACGTTCAAGACGCGCAGACCCGAACTTGCTCCCTTCGGTTTCAATCCGTCGAACATCATGGGGGCGGTCGAACTGTACCGAACGACGGGCGATGTCAAGTATCTGGAGCTGGCGAACATCTTCATCGACAATCGCGGCACGTGAAAAGTGGGCAAGACGATCACGCACCAGCAAGCGGCCCAGCACACGTGCGGCATCGGAACGGATCTCACACAAGACCGCGTTTCCCTGCGCAAGGAATCGTTCGCGGTCGGTCATGCCGTGACGGCTTCATCCGAAGCCATGCACGTCGGAGTGAGTTGTTGCGGTCGGTTGTTTTCCTGCGACGTTTTTCGTGACAACTACGGGCTCTGGATCGGTTCCTGCCGTACCGGGAAATCAGCGATGGTGTGCGGGTCGAAAACGTCCGCCACGCGGTCGCAGAACACACATCCTCACGCCTACTTGACGCCGGACCTGAAATGGCTGATTTTCAACTCGAACCGCAGCGGCTTTCCGCACATCTACGCGGCGTCGGTGCCCGAGGAATTCGTCAACGATGTTCTGACAACCGGCTAGCAAGGCACGTGCACGACAAGCCGTCGTGGGAGAAAAACAGAAAATGAGAGTTCGGAGCATCGCATTGTGGATCGTGATCGTAGCACCGGTTACGCTCGTGGCATCGGCAACCGCGGCGGACGAAGACGACGGTTTGGCCTTCCAGGTCATCCACCCACCTCGATCCGCGATGCCGTGTTTCAATCCCGGCATGGGGTTGTACGTGGCGGGTGGCGACGGTCTGAATCATAGGCCGGCTCCGAAAGACGCTTGGTTCTGGGAAATCGCGGACATTATCTACTTCAGGGCGACTTGGAACGATGTCCAGCCGTCACCGGGGACCGAAGGCTTCGACGCCTACTTCGAACCCCTCTTCGATGCTTACGTGAAGAAGCTCGGCAAACGGGTCGCGTTTCGCGTCATGAGCGAAGCGATGCACTCGCCGCACAAGTATGCGACGCCCAAGTGGGTGTTCGACCAGGGCGTTCCTTCGGTCGTGCATCGCGGTTTGCACATCGAAGACCAGTTGGATCCGGTGTTTTGGGACGACCGCTACGTGGAGGCGGCCTGCCGGTTCGCCCGAAAATTGGCCGATTACCTGGACGGCCGCGAGGGGCTCGAGTGGGTCGAAGTCGGCGCCATCGGGGAATGGGGCGAGATGCATTTGGCCCGGCATATTCCCGGTCGCTGGACACCGGACCAGTTGGAGGTCCAGCGTCGCGTTCACCTGCGTGGGAACATCACTGCGCGCCTGGCCGTCCACCATCGGTGGCGCAACGAGGGAGTCGCACCGTGCTACGATAGCCTGGCACTCGACTGGTTTGTGCTCGACGAACAAGGCCGGGAACTGGGCCATCAGCGTCTGTTTCCAGCCACACCGACGACGCTATGGAAGCCCGGCGAAATGGTCGAGGAAACGGTGCGCCTCGACCTGCCCGGTGACTTGAAAGCACAGAAGCTGATTCTGGCAGTCGCGGTCGTCGATCCCGAACGTGGCGGATCGCCTTGGCAGTTGGGCATTGAAGAGCGTGATCGTGAAGGGCGCTATCGTGTTGCGACCATCGAGGCTGTCCCCGTAGCGCCCATCGATACGGTTGTCCACCACGAAACGTTTGACGCACCGGACGGATTGTGGGGCGAGGCGCAGGGCATGCAAACCGCGCTTGATCCACACGTAGGACACGACTCGCCTCCCGCGATGCGTGTCCGAGGGCGGCAGCGGGGTGATTACAACCTGGCCCGCTGGAAGTTGAAGTCGCCCTTGCTGCCGGGCAGCCGCTATCGGCTGACGGCATGGTTGCGCGTCACATCGCTCGACGGAACCTGCAGAGGCCCCTACCTGAAAGTCGCGGTCGTCGACGGAAAAGGCCAATGGCTGACCAACTATAACACGAACCGTTACGATCTCGACCGATTGGCCCAGTGGCAATCGTTGTCCGTCGTGTTCGAGACATCGACTGAAGTTTGCGCCGGCCAGCTGGCCATCGAGAAAGGCGGCCGCGATCTGGCCATTGAAACAGACCTCCATCTCGACGATATTCAACTGGAATTACTGGCGGCGTCTTGAACCCGTCGCAAAGGAAACGCGATCGATCACACAGCCGGCGTCGTAGACGCGTCATTTACGAAAAAGAAGGCATTGAGGATCACCATGCAAGAGAATCGATTCGGTGGGCGGACAATGAACCGCCGAGAGGCGATGCGAATATCGGCGGCTGCGGCCGGTTTGGCACCGCTGATCGGTCTCGGACCGGCGAATGGTCTTGCCGCCGAGGAACCAACCACGCTCCGACGCGGACCGAAAATCCTCGTGGCATTTGCTTGGAGTTTCAAAAACATCGGGGATATCGCCATCACACCGGGGCTGTTTCGCCTGCTGCGCAAACACGTTCCCGAAGCGCGGATCACGCTGATTTGCAACTCGTCGATCGACCAATACCGTAAGTATCTTTCGGAGCGGTTCCCTGACGTGCAGACCGTCTACACGCCTTTTCACTGGTACAAGCCCGCGCCCGAAGAGTTTCACCGCGCGTTCGACGAAGCGGATTTCCTGTTGTACAATTCGGGCACCACGCTTTCCTACGGGCGGTGGGAGCGGAACTGGAACCGGACGATGCCGTTGGCCATGCCGTTGTTCATGGCTCGCATCCACAACAAGCCGTACGGAATCTACTGCCAGTCGTTCGAGAAGTTCGCGCCGCCGAGCGATCTGCTGTTTCCGAAACTGCTTTCGGATGCCCGGTTCGTTTACTGCCGCGATACCGACTCGCTAAAGTACCTGAAGTCGCTGGGCGTTCAGCCTCCGGTGCTCGAATTCGGTCCCGATTCAACGTTCGCATTCAACTTGCGCGACGAACCGTTCGCCGACCGTTTCCTGGCCAAACATGGGCTCGAGCAACGGAAGTTCATCACGTTGACGATTCGCAGCAGCGCTCAGGGGTTTATCGACCAGCAGCGGGAGCAGGCCCATGCGGCGAAGCTGCGCCATCTCGTGACGTCGTACGTTCGCCAAACGGGCGAGAACGTCCTGGTCTGCCC
>JAJSAJ010000882.1 GCA_024274855.1 Planctomycetota bacterium
GGAGCAGCGAGGTGAGAACACCTTTGGAATCGGCTTCAATTCCGGCTTGCCGGTTGAGGGGGATCCGGGCGATTTGGGGCTCGGTGGGATCGTCTCCGGGGCCTTGGAACTGTCGAACACCGACATCGGGGAAAGCCTGGTCGATTTGCTGCTCGCATCAACCCAATACCGGGCCAATTCGCGCGTGATTTCCACATCGCAACAGCTGTTGGACGAGCTGATGAACATGCGTCGTTAACACAAATCGTAATCTATGTTTGGGTGGAGTCGTCTTGACACAACACGCCGAGCCCCACCACGAAGTCACACGTAACGTATTGACAACAAAGGAGTAACGGCGAGTCCGACTCAGCCGGACCGCCACGCAGAAAACGCGGGCTGCCACGATGCATACCCGAAATTCGAGCCAAATTTCAGGTCCGAGAGATCGCGCATGACTCGTACAGAACCGTGCCGTCACACGACCCCATGGAGAGAAGTTCCGATGATCAAGCTGACTCGCCTCGATGGTGAGCCATTCATCCTGAACGCCGACTTGATTCGGTACGTGGAAGCGCGCCCCGACACGTTTATTACGCTGACAACCGGCGAGCGCGTCGTGGTCACCGAAACGATGGACGAAGTGCTCCAACGGGCCATCCGGTATCAACAGGTCAAACACCTGATCCCGGAACCGCCGTGCAGACCGGCCGGATGAGGCAGGGCCTCGGCCGGATCGGCAAACGGACAAGAAACAAGCGAACGTTGGTTCGACTGTGGTACGCGTGCCGGACGAGCCAGTAAGCGAGAGTGCCAAGGAAACCTATTGCAATGGATATTTCAAGTGTCGTCGGACTTCTGCTCGCGGTCGGCTTGGTCGTCGGATCGATTGCGAGCGGCAGTGCGCCATTCAGCGCCTTTATTGACGTGCCGTCCTTCCTTGTGGTCATTGGTGGTGCTTTCGCCGCGGCATTGATCTGCTTCCCGTTGAAAACCATGCTCGGTATGCCGATGGTTGTCAAGAAAGTCTTCTTGAACAAGGCCGGCGATACCACACAACTGATCGAACAACTGGTAAGCCTGGCCGAGACAGCTCGCCGGGACGGTCTGCTGGCCTTGGAAAGCCGCATGGAAGAAGTGGAAAACGACTTTGTCCGGCTCGGAGTTCAGATGGCCGTCGATGGGACCCGTCCCGAGGTGATTGAGGATATCATGCGGACGGAAATGGATGCGATCGCCACACGACACCGAGATGGCAAATCGATCATGGACCAAGTCGGCCGGTTTGCACCGGCCTACGGAATGATCGGAACCTTGATGGGCTTGATCATGATGCTCAGCGATATGTCCGATCCATCTGGAATCGGTGCCGGAATGGCTGTCGCTCTGATTACCACTCTTTATGGCGCAATCCTTGCAAACGTTTTTTTCATGCCTTTTGCCGAGAAGCTAGGCTTTATTAACAAGCAAGAACTGATCGGCCTCGAAATCGTGGTTCGGGGGATCATGGCAATTCAATCGGGCGAGAACCCACGAGTGGTCGAACAGAAACTCAATACGTTCCTTCCTCCCAAGTTGCGACCGACCGAGGAGGCCGCATAACCATGGCTATGGAAGAAGATGATGATGATGGTGCTGGTGGAATCCCGGAATGGGTTGTCACCTTCGGCGACATGATGTCGCTGCTACTGACGTTTTTCATCATGCTGGTTTCGCTCAGCGAGATTAAAGAAGAAGAACGTTACCAAGCCATGCTGGAATCAATGACTCGCCGGTTCGGCTATGACTCCTCGGTCGCCAGCCTGGTCCCTGGCAGCGCCAAACCGCGTAACGGAGCCATTGCCAAACTGTCATCGACCGGCCGAGCCAAACGGATGAATACGATGCAGGGCGGTGATCAGGTTCAAGCTCCCCAGGGCGATTTCCCCCGCGTTCGAATTGTGCGACCCGGCGAAAAAACGAACATCGGCACCGTCGTTTTCTTCGACGAAGGCTCGGCTGATCTGACCGATCAAACCAAACAGGAACTGACACTCGAAGTACATAACCTGGGAGGCAAACCGCAAAAAATCGAACTGCGAGGACACACCAGCCGGCGCCCCCTGCCGGCCGGAGCACCGTTTGCCAACCACTGGGATCTGGCCTACCACCGCTGCTGGAATGTCTTTCGCTATCTGGTCGACAAGCAAAATATCGACCCGCGAAGAATCCGTATTTCCGTCGCCGGTCCCAACGAGCCAATGCACATTGCAACCGACCCAAACAGTCTGCGTGAAAACCCGCGAGTTGAAGTCTACATGCTGAATGAGGTCGTCAATGACCTGATGGGTACGAAAGAGGAACAAGACAAACGCTTCACGGATGGCGATATTCCCTCACCTTAGCTAGTCGGCCCGACAATCGGCCCGACAAGGAAACTCCCACGGTACTGATATTTCGATTCCCAGGCACATCCCCGCCGGGAATCCCATGTACGAGGAAATCAAGCCATGGCCGACGTTGAACAACCTACCAATCCACCAACTGCGGGCCCTTCCACGATCGGCCGACTGCTGATCGCCGGCTTCATGGGCCTTGTCGTGGCCTGCGAATGCCTATTCGCCTATTTCTGGCTACCAAGCGCCGAACAGGTTGCGGCACGGGCCGAACAGATATCAAAACAGGCACAAAGCGATGGCCCCGAAAGCGAGGAAGACAAGGAAGCAGAAAAAGCCCTGGCAATTGAGGTTGACCTGGGAAAGTTTACCGTCACCAATCACCGGCTTTCGACGGAAGCCACATTTCGGATCGACTTTCACCTGTTCGGTACGGTGGACGAGGAGCAACAGGGCGAATTTCAGGAGATTTTTGCCCGAAACGAACACCGATTTCGCGACCACGTCATCGTGGAAGTTCGGAATTCCGAGATTAGCGACCTGACTGACGCAGGGTTGGGGTTGATCAAACGGCGGATTTTAGAGAAAAGTAACGCCCTGTTCGGTAAGCCGCTTCTGAAGTCAGTGGTCTTTGCCGAGTATTCGTTTGTGGAACTGTAGCTAGACCGGGCGCACGCTGCTTTGCCTGGGAAAGATGGAATCCCATGCCTGACATGGACAACCTGGACCAAAACGACATTGATCGATTAATGCAGAAAGCGCGTACCGAGAGCGAATCGGGCGGCGACCCGGCACCGTCGCCCGACCCCAAGATGGTTCCGCCGGACGCTGAAACGGCAACGGTGGCGAGTCAGCCGGCCGAAACCGCGCCAACGACGATGGATCAAGACGTGCAGATGCTGTTGAATCAGGCACAACAGGCCATTGCCTCGGTCGACCAGCCAATCGAATCGGCGGTGCCCGGTTTGGCTCCATTCGAGTTCCGCGACTTGACAGGCGCCGCGCCGAACCAGGAAGCCGCAACGATCGATCTTCTGCGTGATGTTGAGCTTGACCTGCGAATTGAGCTGGGCCGAGCACGGATGCACATGCAAGATGTATTGCAGTTGCGGAAGGGCTCGGTCGTACCTTTGGAAAAGCTGGCAGGTGATCCGGCGGACATCTATGTCAATGGTCGGCTGGTAGCCCGGGGTGAGATTCTGGTATTGAGCGACAATTTCTGTGTACGTGTAGCGGAGCTGATCACTGGTGACAAGCCAAGCTAGACCACTCTTGGTGGGAGAGTTCGAATCTTGTTCACGTTTTCCGAAGCGAGTCGGCAATCCGGCTTTATCATAATCGACCGCTAGGGTGGATGAGCTGAAGCCCAAATGAGAAGGAATGGCAAGGATGCCACGAATCGCAGTCACTATTCTGGTCAGCCTGTTTATTATCATGCTGGTTGCGCCCCGAGCCCAGCCGCAGTCGCCGAGTACTCATCTGGACCAACGCGATACCGAGACGCAGATTCGAGGGGTGCGCGTCCCTTTCCAAATCGCCCAGCGCGAGTCTGCGACGGGAATGGTGCTGGCGGAACCGGCAGACCTGCGAGCGGTGGCCCCGACACCCGGCTCCAAAGCCGAAGAGCCCATCCCGCTCGCCCCTCCGAGTCGCAATCGCACGAAGGGGCAATCCAAGCCGACTATTGGCAGTCATCCAACGCGGGTCGCAACAGTCGTCTTTAGCAGTCTGGCCATTGTACTCGGTCTGTTCTTTTTCGTCGTGTGGATTTCCCGCCGAGCATCACCACGAGCAAGCGCGTCCCTTCCGTCCGACGTTCTCGAGGTGCTGGGTCGAGCCCCTCTATCGAGTCGCCACAACTTGCAATTGATTCGTCTCGGCACCCGTCTGCTTCTGGTCTCCGTTTCCACCGACGGCGCGAGGACGCTGGCCGAAATCTCCGACGGTGACGAAGTCAACCATCTATCTGGTCTGTGCCGCCAAGCTCAGCCAGGCAGTATCACCGCATCGTTCCGTCACGTCCTGAACCAGTTTGGTTCCCCCGGCGCCGCGTCTCCGGAGTTCACAGACAGCACAATCGCGTCTGTTGACTCATCGCCGGGCCAAGGACGGTCCGCTCGGAAGACGGGCTCCAGATAATTGTCAACTGCACCCACTAAGGACGAGGTCCTACCGTGACCACGAAATCACACGTCTCCGATGAGCCCAAGGGCAACGACCATCCGGTTCCAGCCGGAGCGATCCCGCAAGCGATCCGACGCTCGTCTGTCGGGATGATCGTGGTGGCCATGGTACTGATCATGGTGCAACCCGCATCGGCTCAGATCGGCGGCACCTCGCTGTCCCAGAGCGTAGACAGCCTGGTTTCCGGTGGCCCAGCCACCTGGACCAGTCCGGAAGGGCTCAGTTCGTCCTTGCAAATCATGTTGCTGCTGACAATTCTGAGTCTCGCGCCAGCGATCCTGTTGATGACGACAAGTTTTGTACGCATCGTCGTTGTTTTGGGTTTATTACGCCAGGCTTTGGGAACGCAACAGCTTCCTCCGAGCCAGGTATTAACATCGTTAGCCCTGTTCATGACCCTGTTGATCATGACTCCAGTCTGGAAGGACGTCTATGACAACGCGATCGAACCCTACACGAATCCTAACGTCAACATGTCGCTACAGGAGGCCTGGGAACAGGGCAGTTTGCCGATCAAACGCTTCATGAGTCGGCAGATTTCCGCCGCCGGCAACACCGACGATGTCCACATGTTTTATCGTTATATGCCGCCGGAAACGCCGACTCCCGAGACGTTTGACGACGTGCCTCTGCAGGTTTTGTTACCGGCTTACATGTTGAGTGAGCTGAAGATCGCCTTCCTGATCGGATTCCAGGTCTATCTTCCTTTCTTGATCCTCGACATCGTGGTCGCCAGTGTCACGATATCGATGGGCATGTTGATGTTGCCACCGGTCATGATCTCACTGCCGTTCAAGCTGATGTTGTTTGTTCTGGTAGACGGCTGGCACTTGATCGTCGGCATGCTTTTGGAGAGTTTTGTGCCAATGGTCACGTGACGCGGGCTGCTCACTGCGGAGCATACCGACAAAACGGGCGAGCAGAGTTGCTTCCAACCACGAAAGTAAGAGCCACGATGGACTCACAAGTTGCAATCGAACTGGGACGAGGTGCGTTGACGATGGCGCTCATCATCGGTGCGCCGGTGCTGATTGTCGGGGTTCTGGTCGGTTTGGTGATCGGGCTGATCCAGGCGTTAACGCAAATCCAGGATCAAACGATTTCTTTCGTGCCCAAAATAGTCACGATGATGCTTGTGCTGGTCCTCAGCCTTCCCTGGTTAATTCAGCGAATGATGGAATACTCGGAAGTATTGATCACAAACATCCCCAGCACGATCATAGGCGGTTAATGGAAGCCCTGCTGCTACTCTACTGGAACGAGTTCCTCGTTTTCATACTGGTCCTGACGCGTGTCAGCGGCATGGTAACGCTGACTCCGATATGGGGCTCACGTGTGATTCCCGTTCGTGTTCGGGCTTTTCTAGCAATTGGTTTGGCCCTGATCATTACTCCGCTGGTTTGGGACACGACGATCGACAATCCAGGAAACGTCTTGAATCTGCTGGTACGGCTTGGAGGTGAATTGGCTGTCGGACTGGCACTTGGCCTGGCCGTAACCATCTACTTTGCGGGGCTTCAATTGGCCGGCCA
>JAJSAJ010000883.1 GCA_024274855.1 Planctomycetota bacterium
CGAAGAAGAAGGCGGTAAAGAAGGCCGCCAAGAAGAAGGCAGTGAAGAAGACCACGAAGAAGAAGAAGGCCGCCCCCAAGAAGAAAAAAGCGACCAAGAAGAAGGCCGTGAAGAAGACCGCCAAGAAGAAGGCCGCTCCCACGAAGAAGAAAGCGACCAAGAAGAAGGCGGTGAAGAAGACTGCCAAGAAGAAAGCCGCCCCCAAGAAGAAAAAGACGGTTAAACGCAAGAAGAAATAAGCCGTCCGGCCGCTCGAAACAGCGGCCAATCGACTACGACGAGAAAGAGCCGCCAGAACTCCTAAGTTCTGACGGCTCTATACTTTACAGCATTCATGCATCCGGCAAACCAACTCATTTTCCGAGCCAACTTCGGGCAATCCGATTCGACGCATCAGCCCTCCGTGTACGACCGTCTTTCAGGCCGTCGAAGCGGCTCGTCAGGACGTTCTATCTGCCGACCCGAACACGGATCGGAACCGGCGAGGAGACACGTTTCGTGTGTGCCCAAGTCCGCACCCGCTTCTTCGACGGGCTATAAGCCCATGTACAATGGAGCGGCGACGGAGGTTCGGTGTACGACCCTGCCTTAATTACATGAAAGATCGTTAACTTTGTGACAAAACGCAGTGACCAACGGGGTCGGAACGGTAGCTCGGATTTGGTTGGCGGTCCCGCCGCCCTGCGAAACTGCCGTACACCAAATCATCAACCGGATGCCAGACCCAGTACAAAACAGGCCGGCCAAATTCATTCCGGCAACGGTGCAAGCGGAGTTTTCGCACGACGTTCCGCGAACAGGTCCGTTAGGATCCCATCACCGGCAAACTTGGGGTCACCGGCGTGGTCGCGGCGCGCTCGGCCTGATTCTTCACAAGCTGATAACAGATTTTTTCCAAATAGGGCCTCACGATTGGGTCGTCAAAGTTCGCCCCCGTTTTTCCTTCATCACCATGAACACGAATCTGGATATTGATGGGGATTTAACCCAGGAACGGCACGTTCAACTGACCGGCTTTCTCGCGGGCTCCACCACTTCCGAAGATATCAAACTGTTTTTGGCAGTCTGGGCAGACGAACCCGCTCATGTTCTCAATCATCCCCAACACAGGGATGTCCACCTTGCGAAACATGTTGATCGCTTTCACCGCATCCAAAAGAGCAACATCCTGGGGCGTGCAAACGATGATTGCCCCAGTCAGCGGCAACAACTGTGACAAACTGAGCGCCACATCCCCGGTTCCTGGCGGCATATCGATAATCAGATAGTCGAGGTTTCCCCAATCTGTATCTCGTAGGAACTGATTGATCGCTCCATGCAACATGGGGCCTCGCCAAATAATGGCTTCCTCCGCGGGGACAAGCAGTCCCATGCTCATCACCGGCATATTGTCGGCCTTGATTGGACGGATCTTCCCATCGATCACTTGCGGTTGGCCTTGAACACCCAACAGATACGGAATACTTGGGCCATAGACATCCGCATCAAGCAAACCGACAACACACCCCTTTCGCTTTAGCCCCAAGGCCAAACTGGCCGCAATCGTGCTCTTGCCGACCCCTCCCTTACCCGATCCGACGGCAATCACACTTCTGGCAGTCAGCCCAATCTCTCCGAGTTTCTCGACAGGCCGCTCATCAACGGCCTCCGCCACCTCGACCGCCGTCAATTGGGGAAACTTGGCCTGCAGTAGTGTTTGGCAGTCTCGCCGTACGTCTTCCCACAATGGTGCCGAGTGGGACATCAGGGCCCAGGTCAAAGAAAGCCGGTCGGCTGTGATTTGAATATCGCGAATCTGCCCCAACTTCAAAGCACTTCGCCCGCTTTCGGGGTCTTTCAAATCTGCCAATGCGGTCCGTACGTCACTCTCTGAGATCGAACTGTCTGCCATTGAGTTTTCTCCTTGGAATCGTATTTCGCAAGTCTGGCCTGTATTTGGCCGCCAGCCGTTGCACTAACACCGGCCGGAACACGTATCTTGTTAGTATGCTTATAGAGCGGATGTTGATCATTTTGAGTCAAGTTTAGCGACCAACGGGAGCGGGCCAACACGGCTCGAGCGGTAGCTCGTAATTGGTTCGAGGTCCTGCCTCGTTAGAGTCCCAAGCTGAGACATGTGCGCGCCGAGCGGGAGCGGCCCGAATACGGGCGTGTTTTCTATATTGATGTGGGCCTGCGGCTTTGGGAATCGGGGTCGACGGCTCTCGAAGCAACGGTCAAACCGACTGTTCCACGTCCCTAGAACTCTGGCTTTCGCGCGACAGGTGTCGGTCAACCATATCCAACACGGGCTGAAGGTCACGAGGCGAATAGACAACGTGAGCTGCTGCCGCTTGCCGCAACAGCCACTCGGCCGGCTCAAGCCCACGCTGACCCAGCAATACGGCCCTCGCCCTGGGCCGCTCGTGTCTCAACTGTTCCAGCCAGATCGCCACCTGGCTCATATTGGCAACCGTCACCTCCACCCCAACAATACTCCACGGTGCCTGGGACAACTCGTCCCAACACTGATCCAGGCTCCGTGTCTCGTAGATTCTGAGCCGTTTGTCTCGCACCTGGCGTCGAAAAGCAACCGCCCATTTCCCTGTCCGCTCACAAAGGATGAAACGCGCTGACACCATAGTTTTGCCACCAAAGTCAAACCGATCCCGTTCCGCGTAGCCAGCCTCGTACGGCCCCGCCGCACCCGACGCCCGGTCCTCGCACTCCATTGCGTATCCTAAAGGGCCTCAGATTGGTTGACAACGGGCCAAACGGGGAACGAAGGCTTTCGGATCATCCGCTGGACAGAAACAAACGACGGGGGCCCCGAGCGGTAGCTCGGAGTTGGTTGGCGGCCCTGCCGCCCGGCGAATCTCTACTCGATTCCAAAATGCTCTAAGCGACGATGGAGTCGAGCGCGCGTGATTCCGAGAAATTGGGCCGCCTTCGTCTTGTTGCCCTTGGCATCTTTCAGTGCACCCTCTATCAAATCACGCTCGACACCCGCCAGTACCTTGTCCAGAACGATGGGCTGTTGCTTACGGCGAGGGTGCGATTGGACATCCGAGGCCCATCGGATCTTGTCTGGCAGATCGAGAAGACCGACCATCGGTCCATCAGCCTTGCGAGCCGCTTGAAGCACGACGTCGGCCAGCTCGTCAACGTTCTCCGGCCACTCGTATCCCGTCAATTCATCCAGCGCCTGCTGTGTCATCCCACTGAGCTGATGCGGGCTGGTCGCGTTAAATACTTCGACAAAATGCTGACACAAGAGCGGGATATCCTGCCGGCGATCAACCAGTGGTGGCAATTGGACCTCTAGAATGCTGAGTCTCTGTGCGAGTTCCGCATGAAACTCACCCCCCTCGGCTTTCGCGACGAGCGACTGCTCCGTCGTGGCAACCGTCAGCAGCGGGAAAGTCGGCAGATCCAAGAAACCAGCCAATTCACTCTGCGCCGCTGGTAGCAGCTGGTCGACTTCCAGCAGCAACAGGGTTGGTACAAGATCCCCCGCCGCATCGCCGGTCTCACGCAAGAGCGCCCGAATCGTCGTCTGAAGCAACTCCGCATCCGTTATTGGACAGTAGACGGGCACCAATGGCAGTCCGAATTTTGGGGGCATCATTTGTCGGTAGATCGACCGTGCGACCAACTCTCGCCCGCTGCCAATAGGCCCTCGCACGACAACGCGAGTCCGAGCCTGCGACGCCAAACCGACCTGCTTCCTAACTCGCTCGATGACCGCACTGCTACCGACCAACTCGTCCAAATATGGGGAATCTTTAAAAACCGTCTGCCGCAACTCGGCCAGCCGCTTGTGTAGACCGGCGGCATCCAGATCGACATCATCGACGGTATCCCTGGCCGGCCGATTCCGTGGAACGGAAAAGAAAGCAGCCAGCACCCCGGGAGCTTCCGAACGCTCCGCTCCTAACGCGATGAACTGGCCTTGCACGACAACTGGTTGATCCGATCGCCCGGAAAGCGTCACTTCCTGAACCACGCGCTGACCATCAAACGCCTCCGGAGGCGGACAGAGCGAGACAGCCGCCTCGCCAAGCGAATCATCCTTCGGTGCTCGGTACGCCACCTGCTGGCCGAGCAGGAGGTTTGGGTCATGTCCGACCAACTCGCCACATGCCGTGTTACAGTAGATAATCGTCCGCTGCCGATCAAAAGCACAAACGGCTATGGAACTCTCGTCGAGCAATCGGGAAAGCGCGTTGGCTTTGGAGCGAATGCGGGCCATGACTCGTATTCTTCTGGGATAACGGTACCGGAGCACTGACAACCGGGCAACAGTCTGGCCAAATGGTAAATTGGCCGTCGGCAGGGGAAAGCGTGGAACACGTACCGGCACTTACCTTCACTTAGGACTCGCTAATCAATAACTGTCGCACTCTTCCGCGTACAGACCCCCATGGGCTCGCCCCATGGGTGAATCAGTCTCGCAGCTAAGGAGGATCGCCGCCCGAACGCTCCCCAGTGAACGCGACAATAATTGATTCGCCGGCCGTTACTCAGATCGAAGACTCAAGTGAACGTTCTGTGCGCCTTCCTTCTCGCTCGAGTCCTTCGCGGGTGCGATGTGGACGGGCTGCTCGGCCAGAGTGCGAACCGACGATTCCACCTGCTCGCGAATCGGACCGGCAAGTGGATCGGACCGTCTTGCCCCCTGAAAAACGGCCCCCGGCATCACCCCAATACCGACCACGCAAATAACGCAAGCGACCATGGCAATCAGCGAATAATTGCCTCCTGTAAGCTTGCGAGGTGTCACCGGTGCTTGAAAATACATCACACTGACCACTCGCAAATAATAAGCGGCTCCTACCGCGGCATTGAGTGCGCCCACGATGGCTAAGATCAGAAACCAGCCTGCCTGGCTGCCGGTTCCTGCCGCAGTCACAATTTGAAGTGCTCCGGAAAACAGAACCAGTTTCCCCCAAAACCCAGCCAATGGCGGGACACCTGCCAGCGAGAACATACAGATGGCAATCGCCGCGGCAATCCAAGGATGGGATCGTCGAAGGCCAGCCAACTCGCGAACCTCACTCACTTCGTGCTGTCGGTCGCTCAAGTACGTCAGGGCGGCAAACATGCCAAGTGCCGCGAACGCGTACGCC
>JAJSAJ010000884.1 GCA_024274855.1 Planctomycetota bacterium
AGCAGGTTGGGGACGCGTTGAAGTAACCTACCCACGCGATGACGATCGATAGCCGAATCGTCAACGACCAGAACGGTCGGCATCATTGGGTTCCTTCTAGATGAGCACGGCTAGACGACAACCAAACAGAGACGATAACCGCACTTGCCCCGCTCTTGTTGGTTACCCAGTTTGCTTCAGACTATTCGGGTTTCGTCTTACAAACAATAGCACACAATTCGTTCGCCTTCTCCTTACAACGCCAACCAACGGGCCGCGCAAACAGGACACACCGGCTGAATCCCTACGAACGATTGGGACCTCGCTTGACCAGTGTGACCTCATTTCCAGCCTGATTGTAGGTGACTTCATCCATGAACGCGCGCATCAACATGATCCCGCGTCCTCCTTCAGCATCCAAAGCACTCAGATCATCCGGTGCCGGCAGATTCCTCGGGTCAAACCCGGGACCGTCGTCACCAATTACGAATCGAGCTTCCTCCGAGTCAATTTTGATACTCAGATGAATACGTCGTTCCGAGAAAGGAGTCTGCTGACGGCGTTGCTCGGCAATAGCAATCTTGTCACCAGCCAACATTTCGTCGCGCACATCCTGAGTTTCCTCAAAAGGAATCTCCAAGTTCCCACGGTAGAGCGCGTTCAGCAGGGATTCCTTCAGTGCCATACCGACGCGAAATCGATCGGTATCATCGCACACCCCCATTCCGTACACAAACTCCTGAAAAAGATCGATCAACGGATCGAACAATGCTGCGTCATTCTCCAGCGTCAGATCAAACTCTGTCCGATCGATACTACCAACTAGCCGGTCATGACTTCGTTTTGCCTGGACAATGGCCAGCACTTCGTCGATCGAATCGACCAGTTTGGCTGCAAGCTGGACTTTGGGAACATAGCTGGCCGCACCCTCTTCGAGTGCCTGAACGGCCAGTGTTTCGCTCCCCTGTGCGGTTATCAATATCACCGGGACGCCGGCGAAGTGAACCCGCATCGCCTGTACCAACTCCAGCCCGTTCTTAACCGGCATATTCAAGTCGGTGACAACTAGATCCGGGCGAGTTTTTTCCATTTGCATCAGAGCGTTCGTGCCATTCTCCGCATACATCACTTCAAAGTCAGCACGTCGCTCCAGCAAACCACCAACAACTCGCCGGTCCACCGCCGCATCATCCACCACGAGAATTGTCGTCATTCCATTCACCTAACACAGGCCTTGCCCGCAGGAAAGGAGAGAGTGATATTCAACAGCCCGTCACAAAACTGTCCGTCCACATCAGTAATCGGGGATTTTCCTAACGCGGGCTTCGCCCGCAACCCAAGTAGAGTGTGTCAAGCTCACACGATCGTGGTTGCCCCCGAATTGCACGTGACGTGAGCACCGGCACACAAGAATCCGAGTTCCAACTCCCAACAGGCGCCTGCGGCGTGCAGAAGCTACAACCCTAGACTCCAACCCGCTACGGTTTCGTGACACGTTCTTGACCCGCCCAACAGGATGCACGCATTGTCACAACTGTAAGTAGCATCCCAACCTTACACAGCGAAATACAGACACTCTAATCTAACAAAACTAGTGCGGATCTGACTATCACCTGACCAATTTCTTTTTTTCTCCGCAAACTCTTCGACAACCAACCCGCCGAAATACCCCCAAGCCGATTTCGTCTAGTCGCCACGAAGCCACACGATCGTCTCCCTCGAATCAACGCACGCCAATGCGCCAAATCGAGTCATAAACAGAAGCAAACCACCAATCTTGGTGGTTTGATGCGTTGACGACAGCCCGCGGCCCTCTAGAATGACACAGGCTAGGCGGTGGTCGGGCCACTGGGATTACTAGGCTTTGTCTCAAACCCCGGAGAAGCAGTGTTTCCGGGAGGGCGAATCGCGTCCGGGAGGGCGAAGCTCCTGCTGAGCCTCTTGTTTTGTTGGCCAGAACGGCTCGGCAGGAGCCTCGCCCTGCCGCCCTGTGTGGCGATATGAGCAAGCGCGGATTACTATGGTCAGAACGCGAATGGGCTGGCGGTTTGGCTTGCTAAGTTCACTCAAAGCCGCGATGCCAGGCCGGCAGATTCCCGTGCCGACGTCAACGGCCGATCCGAGCAGACGCGGACAAGTCCGTGGCGTCGACGGCCCGGCGTGTTTCGCTCGTAAGTCATGGCCAGCAAACACATTCCAGACATTTCCCTAAAACGAACCCGAAGGTGCGAGCTCGGGGACTGCTTACCTTTTGGAGCGTGTGGCATGGAGAGACGGGACATCCGTGCCTCCGAGCCACTGGGGCAAACGAAGATCGTGGATACACGTTGTGTCCGTTTTCCCGTTTCCATCCCCGTCGAATTCCAACCGGCAAAGCAATAGGAACGGAGTTTTGCGATGGTCACGCGACCTTCATCCTGGTTAACCGCATTACCCGTCTTTAATGAAGCACGGCACTTGGACTGCGTCTTGGCTCAAGTGCGCCAATACAGTGCGAATATTCTTGTTGTCGATGACGGTTCGACGGATGCAACGCCCGAGCTATTGGCCAAACACTCGGATGTCCGAGTCGTCACGCACAATGCGAACCAAGGTTACGGAGCCGCACTCCGCTCCGCATTTCAGTACGCGCGGGAAAACGGATACGGCGTACTTGTCACGATTGACTGTGACGGCCAGCACCAACCGCAGCGAATTCCCCGATTTGTCTCTGCCTGTCAGAACTTCGATATTGTTTCTGGCAGCCGATACTTACGGCGTTACTCGGGTGACACGGAGCCACCGCCCGCTCGCCAGTGGATCAACCAGCAGATCACGGCCGAATTGAATCAGCGACTCGGACTGCAATTAACGGACGCTTTTTGTGGATTCAAGGCATATCGCGTCGACGTGATGGCCAAGCTGGATCTTCATGAAGACGGCTATGCCATGCCTTTGGAATTATGGGCTCAGGCGGTCTTGCATGATCTGAAGATTGTCGAGTTGCCGGTGCCATTGATTTATCTAGACGAGGCCCGTTCCTTCGGTGGGGCGTTGGACGACCCCCGAACCCGCCTGGATCACTATCACGAGGTAATGGACCGCAGCATCGCCGCAGCGGAACTCACGGCCAAGCACCGCGTCCATAGGTGCTGTGACGGGGGGATGGGATGAGCGAACTGGCGATGCCACAATCCTTGCGGCTGCGAGCACCCAAAGAGGACGGCCAAGCTCTGCTGGTGCCCCCGTTGGCGGACGAGGCCAGCTGGGTACAACAGAATGTCGCCTTGCGCCGATCCTACGACTACGATATCCACGGCTGCTCGCTGGCGGAAATGGCCGAGGAAGCTCGCCACACGCTACTTCAAACAGCCAGGCACTATACGTCTCGCTATCTCGAACTGCCGGCGACACCGATCGACGACGATGCACCGGTCATCCTTGTCGGCCATCAGCCCGAACTGGTACATACGGGAGTATGGTTCAAGAACTTTGTCTTGTCGCAACTGGCCAAACGCTCGTCGGCCCACGCAGTTCATATTCTGTGCGACAACGATGCGGTGGGCCAGGCATCGATTCCGGTTCCAGGTGGCCTACTCGATACACCTCACATCACTTCCGTCGGGTTGGATCGTCCGACTGCGGCAGTCGCCTACCAGCAACGTTCCGTAATCGACGCGGAGCAATTCAGATCTTTTGGCGACCGTGTTGCTGCAGCCATCCGGCCACTGATCCCCGCCCCTCTGATCCAGAAGATGTGGCCGTGGGCCGTCGAGGCAATGGAGCATGGCGAGAATCTGGGCCAATCAATCGCACAAGCTCGACATCGACTCGAGGCCGAATGGGGCCTGTCGACGCTCGAAGTGCCTTTGGGACAACTTTGTTGCCACTCGCCGGCTCGCCGCTTAACGCTGCATCTTCTGGACCATGCCGAACGGTTCCGAACGATCCACAACGAGTCGTTGGCCGACTTTCGAACCTATAATCGCATTCGCAGCCACACACATCCGGTTCCAGCTCTGACCAAATCGGACAGCCTGACCGAGGTGCCGTTCTGGATCTGGACGCAAGCGGCACCGACGCGACGGCCTCTGTTTGTACGCCGCCCAGCAGACCAGCTTCACCTGACGGACCGGGCCAGCCTCCATGTGTCGCTGGACCTGGACCCCGACGGTGAGCTACAAGTCGCCGAGTCGCAATTGAACGAGATGGAGACCCGCGGCATCTCAATTCGGCCACGTGCTTTGATCACAACCCTGATGGCTCGGCTGTTGTGGGGGGACGTATTCATTCACGGAATTGGTGGAGCGAAGTACGACGAGCTGACCGATGCCATCGTTCGACGTTTTTTCGCTATCCAACCACCGGCCTATCTGGTAGCGACACTGACTGCGATGCTGCCTCTGGCACGTCCTGCTGTCCGCCCCGAAGATGTGCGACGAATAGACCAGCTTGTCCGCCAACTGCGCTATCATCATGAATCCCATGTACCAATCACGCCTGAAACAGATCACTTGATCGAACAGAAACGTTTTTGGACGCGAACCGACATACGAGCGGAAAAACGTCGTCAGCGGCACCACGAAATCGAACGGATCAACCTGGCACTACAACCGTTTCTAGCCAAGCGACGGCAGCAGTTATTTCAGGAGCGCGCACAGCTTCGCGCCATGCTCAAATCGGCATCCATCCTCAACTCGCGGGAATATGCCTTTTGCCTTTTCCCCGAGTCTTTTCTGCGCCAACGACTGCTGGATTCCGTAACCGTTCACGGCATGTAGGCCGCCGGTTTGCTTCCAAGAGGTCAGACCCATTTTCGGCGACCAATGTGTTCGCGTAAAGAAACGCTTTCTCCGCCGAAAATTGCGACAGACCCCAGCGGCGTGAATGGCTACTGGATTTCTCGGGCGAAAACATCTGACGCGGCCCCGTTTGGCGACACGCTCTAGTTCTGTGCGACACGCCAACGCAGATACGCGTCCAGAAACGGTTGAAGGTTACCGTCCCAAACGTTATGGAAATTACCTTCCGAATGCCCGGTTCGCGCATCCTTGACTCGCTGATCCGGATGCAGGAAATAGTTTCGGATCTGAGATCCAAATCCGACTCGCGCCTTATTCTTGTACTTTTCGGCCTGCTCAGCTTCGCGTTTTTCGTCTTCAAGGCGAGCCAATCGTGCTCGCAACATTTTCCAAGCAGTCGAACGGTTCTTGTGCTGGCTTCGCTCGTTCTGGCACTGAACCACAACTCCCGACGGCATGTGCGTCAGCCGAATCGCACTGTCCGTCTTGTTCACGTGTTGTCCACCGGCACCGCTCGCTCGAAACGTATCTTCACGGACGTCCTTGTCATCGATTTCGATCTCGACACTCTCGGACACTTCTGGTGACACGTCGACCGCTGCGAAGCTGGTCTGGCGTTTTCCTTCCGCATTGAACGGACTGATCCGGACCAACCGATGAATCCCCGTCTCCCCTTTTAGATACCCGTATGCCATGGGTCCACGAACGACGACAGTCGCACTGTTGATCCCCGCTTCGTCATTATCGTTACGGTCGAGCAGTGAAACCGAGTATTCATTGCAGTCGGCCCACTGGGTGTACATACGCAACAACATCTCTGCCCAATCGTTGGCATCGGTCCCACCATCCCGAGCGTGGATTGTGACAATCGCACCGGCGCTATCGTGCGGCCCATTGAGCAGTGATTTGAGCTCGAGATCGGCCAGATCTCGATTCAATCGGTGCACTTCAGTGCCAACTTCGCGGTCAAGCGACGCGTCTTCTTCAGCCAGTTCGAGCATCGCCTCGATGTCCTCGGACGATTCCAAGGCCTGTTGCAGTGGCTCGACGATCGCTTTGAGCGACTTTAGCTGACCGATTATCGCCTGGGCCTTCTCCTGGTTATCCCAGAAACCCGTCTGCCCCATGCACCGTTCGATTTCGGCAATTTGTGATTTTTTTGCAGCGTAGTCAAAGACTGTCTCGTAGCTTGACTAGCCGCTGTTGGATGTTTTCAGCAAGATCCTTGATTTCGGAATCCATAACGTCACTAAGCTCCTGATTGCGAATGTCGTCCACAAGAT